>DLKD01000113.1 GCA_002477755.1 Gordonia sp. UBA7599 | reverse complement strand
AAGCCGTTGCAGATGCCCAGCACGGGGGTGCCGGCGCGCGCCGCATCGATCACCGAGGCCATGACCGGCGCGAGACTGGCAATGGCCCCGGCGCGCATGTAGTCGCCGTAGGAGAAGCCGCCCGGGACGACGATCGCATCGACGCCCTTGAGGTCGGCGTCGGCGTGCCACAGGGACACGGCCTCAGCGCCGGCCAAGCGCACCGCACGCGCCGCGTCGACGTCGTCGAGGGTGCCGGGGAAGGTGATGACGCCGATTCGCGCGGCCACCGTTACGCCTCCACCGTGACGCGGGTGACGGTGTAGTCCTCGATGACCGTGTTCGCCAGGACGTCGGCGGCGATCTTCTCGAGAGTCACGTCGTCGACGCCGTCGCCGACCTCCAACTCGAAGCGCTTGCCCTGCCGGACGTCGGCGATGCCGTCGAATCCGAGGCGCGCAAGGGCGCCGACGATGGCCTGCCCCTGCGGATCGAGGATTTCCGTCTTGGGCATCACGTCAACCACCACACGTGCCATTGCTCTACCGCTCCGTTCGCCGGGTCAACCGCTGTACCCGGTGAGTCTATCGAGTGCGGACCGTTACTACAGCGCGGCCTCAATGGCCTCGACGACCTCGGGTGCATCGGGCTCGGTACGCGGGCGGAAGCGGGCGACCACCTCGCCGTCGGAGCCGACGAGGAACTTCTCGAAGTTCCACTGCACGTCGCCGGCCTCGCCCGCGGCGTCGGCGGTCTCGGTGAGCGCGGCATACAGCGGGTGGCGGTCATCGCCGTTGACGTCGGCCTTCTCCAGCAGCGGGAAGGTGACCCCGTAGGTCGTCGAGCAGAACGTTGCGATCTCCTCGGCGGTACCGGGCTCCTGCCCCATGAACTGGTTGCACGGCATCCCGACGACGGTCAGCCCGCGCGACCCGTAGCCCTTCGCCAGCTCTTCGAGCTTCGTGTACTGCGGCGTGAGCCCGCACTTGCTGGCGACGTTGACGACGAGCAGCGGGCCGTCGAAGGAGGCGAGGTCCAGCGGCGAGCCGTCGAGGGCGGTGACGGGGATGCTCTTGATATTGGCCATGTACCTCAGCCTACCCATGACCGGCGTCACAACTATTCGCGTTGGAACAATAGTTGCGTTCACGCTATTGTTCTAGGGTGCAATCAACCGATCGAACCGGCACGGACAGCGCCGACCGCGTCTTCGCGAGCCTATCCACGTTGTTCGAGCGGCTCTCGTGTGCGGCCAAGTCCTCGACGATGGACGTCGTGACGCAGGCAGACCTGACCTTCTCGCAGTTCCGTGCGGTGACGGAGCTGGGCGCACGGGGGGCCGCAATGTCGGTGAACGAGCTCGCCGACGCCGTGCACCTGTCCGTCGCCGCCACCGGCCGGGTCGTCGACCGACTCGTCAGTCTCGGGCTGGCCGACCGCCGCGAGGACCGAGCCGACCGCCGTGTGATGCGGGTGTCGCTGACCGAGGCGGGCCACCGGTTCGCCGCTGCGGCCGCCGACGCCCGGGCCGACACCCTGCGCGATTTCGCCCGCCGACTGCCCGCCGACCTCGCCGACAATCTGGATGCCGCCCTGCGACCCATCGTCGACGCCGACACCGACTACTTCACGACCTGATCCACCGAATCAATCCCCCGAACCCGCGCCTCCCGGACTAGAAGGGCCCACCACAATGACCACCCCCGAAGCCGCCAAGGCGCCGGACACCAAACTCGACAAGCACGTGCTGCTCGTCGCCGGTGTCGTCGTCCTCGGTTCGATCATGTCGATCCTCGACGTCACCGTCGTGGCCGTCGCCCAGGACACCTTCCAGACCGTCTTCCACACCAACCAGGCCGGTGCCGCGTGGTCGATGACCGCCTACACCCTCGCCCTGGCGACCGTCATCCCGCTGGCGTCGTGGGCAGCCAACCGCTTCGGCACCAAGAAGGTCTATTTGACTTCACTGGTGCTGTTCCTCGCCGGTTCAGCGCTGTGTGCCATGGCCTGGAACATGGAATCGATGGTCGCGTTCCGCGTGATCCAGGGACTCGGCGGCGGCCTGCTGATGCCCGTCGGCATGATGATCCTGACCAAGGCAGCGGGGCCCGAGCGGGTCGGCTCGGTCATGGCCGTGCTCGGCATCCCGATGCTCCTCGGCCCGATCGGCGGCCCGATCCTGGGTGGCCTGCTCATCGAGAAGGTCTCCTGGCACTGGGTGTTCCTGATCAACATCCCGATCGGCATCGTCGCCCTGGTCTACGCATGGTTGGCCCTCAAGAACGACGAGACCGGAGAGCGCCCCACCATCGACTGGCTCGGCCTGGTCATGCTGTCCCCCGGCCTGGCCCTCTTCCTGTGGGGCGTCGCCGGCGCCGGTGAGAAGCAGACCTTCGCCACCCCGCGCGTGCTCGTCCCCGCGCTGATCGGCCTCGCGCTGATCATCGGCTTCATCTATCACGCCCTCACCACCAAGAAGCGGCCGCTGCTGGACCTGAAGCTGTTCCGCAACCGGACGCTGGCGATCGCCGTGACCACGAGCGTCATCTTCGCCATGGCCTTCTTCGGCGCCGGGCTGCTCTACCCGCAGTACTTCATCGGCGTGCGCGGCGAGACCACACTGGCCGCCGGCCTGCTGCTCGCCCCACAGGGCATCGGCGCGATGCTGACCATGCCGATCGGAGGAAAACTCACCGACAAGATCGGACCGGGCAAGATCGTCCTGCCCGGCTTGACCCTGATCCTGGCCGGCATGATCGCCTTCACCCAGTTCGATGCCGACACGTCCATCGTGATCGTCTGCAGTGCGCTGTTCGTCCAGGGCCTCGGAATGGGTTTGACGATGATGCCGATCATGTCCGCCGCATTGGCGACCCTGAGCAACAAGCAGGTTCCCGACGGCACGACGCTGATGAACGTGATCCAGCAGGCCTCCACCTCGATCGGCACCGCGAGCATCTCGGTCGTCCTGTTCACCGCGCTCGCCAACAAGCCCGACGCGATGAAGGCGATCCTCTACAACCGGCTCAAGCCGGCGGCGCCCGAACCTCCGCACGAGTGGTTCCAGCAGGCCGCTGCCGCGTTCACCACTCCGTTCACGGTTGCGGCAATCCTCGTGGCCCTGACCCTCATCCCGGCCTTCTTCCTGCCCCGCAAGAAGATCACCTCCCCACTGGTCGAAGAGGAAATGGATCAGACACCGCACATCGCCCTGCACTGACCCGCTTAGAATCAGGCCGTACCGAAACAGTTGGAGAATCGATGACGACGGCAGCTCAAGAGCCCGCACTCATGCCGCGGGTCGGCCACTACTACAAGGCGGACCACACCTATCAGGTCGGCCGGGAGAAGATCCGTGAGTACGCCCGGGCGGTCCAGGACTACCACCCGGCGCACTGGGATCCCGAGGCCGTTGAGGCACTGGGCTACAAGAGTCTGATCGCACCGATGACGTTCACCGCGATCGGCGCGATGGCCGCCAACCGCCAGTTGCTCGAAGAGGTCGTCGTCGGCTACGACACCTTTGTGCAGACCGAGCAGGTCTTCGAGCAGCACCGCCCGATCACCGTCGGCGACGAGCTCAACACCGACGTCGAGCTGTCCTCGGTCCGGCGTATCGCCGGCAAGGACATGATCACGATCACCAACACCTTCCTCGACGTTGCGACCGGCGAGACCGTGCACACCATGCACACCACCGTCGTCGGCGTCACGGCCGATGAGGTCGATCCCGGGATCACCGAGGCCGTCGCCAAGGTGATGATGCACGACGTCGACGTCATGTCGGTGCAGGAAGCCGCGGCCGAGTACGTGAAAACCGTGCGCACCGAGGGGGAGCGCACGATCTCCGATTTCGGAGCCACCCGAACCCCGGCCAGCCGCAACTTCGACGACCTCTCCGTCGGCGACCAGCTGCCCGTGCACCACACACACCTGTCGCGCGGTGACCTCGTCAACTACGCCGGCGTGGCTGGCGACGCCAACCCGATCCACTGGGACGAGTCCATCGCCAAGCTGGCTGGACTGCCCGACGTGATCGCCCACGGCATGCTCACGATGGGTCTGGGCATCGGGTTCATCTCGGAGTGGACCGGCGATCCGGGCGCAGTCCTCAAGTACTCGGTGCGCCTCTCGGCACCAGCCATCGTCCCGGCTGACGGCCGCGGCGATATCGAGTTCTCCGGACGCATCAAGTCGCTCGATCCGGAGACCCGCAGCGGCGTCGTGATCCTCACCGCCAAGTCGGATGGCAAGAAGATCTTCGGGATGGCCACGCTGCACATCCGCTTCAGCTGACCGTCTTCGCCGCGGCGCCCAGCTCGGCTTGCACGAGGGCCGCGACAGCCGCGCCTGCCGCAGTCATCGGCTCGGTCGAGCGCAGGCTGCGGCACAGCACGAAGGCGCCCTCCATGCTCGTCAGAAACGCTAGCGCGAGGCGCCGACATGCGGTCTCACCAAGCCCGGTCTGGGAGAACCACACGGCCAGCTCGGAGATCCACGTCGTGAACACGGTCGCGGGGCGGCGGGCAATTCATCATCAGCGAGGGCCGGGCCACGCGCGTGGGACGCCTCGTCCTGGCGTCGTGCGAGGCCTTCGACAACTTCCCGCCGAAACCCGCGCGCCCGGGCGTAACACTGTGCCGCCTGCCCGGCGGGACCCGGGCTTTCATGTGGCTGATGAGCACGCAACTGTTCCGGCACGGTGATCGCGGCTACGGTTCGCTGACCAAGCGCCGGATCCCCGACGAGGTCCTCGACGACTGGTTCGGACCCGCGACCCGCAGCGCGGCGATCCGCTATGACCTGCGCAAGTTCACGGCGGGCACTCCGTCGCGCAAGACCCTGCTGGACTGGGCGTCGCGGTTGTCGTCGTTCTCGGGCCCGGTCCTGGTCATCTGGGGTGCCGATGACGCGATGATGCCGGTGGAGCATGCCCACCTCCTCGTCGAGGAGTTCCCTGACGCGCGCCTCGTCCTCGTCGAGGACTCGCGCACGCTCATCAGTGAGGATCAGCCCGAGCGGTTCGCCGCGGAGCTGAGCCGGTTCGTCACCGCGAGGTGAGCCTCCCTGCTCAACCGACTTCGACGAGGAGCACGCCGACGGCGATGACCGCAATCCCGAGCATCATCCGCCGAGTCAGCGGGTCCGCCCAGATCACCCGGGTGAGCAGCGCGACCAGGCACACGCCGATGGCCGTCCAGATGCCGTAGGCGATGCCCACGGGCATGCCCGCCGAGAGCGAGAAGCCCAAGCAGGTGAACGATGCAATGTAGGCGAGCAGCATCGGGGCGATCCACACGCGTTTGCGATAGCCGTCGGAGGCGCGCAGGCACATCGTCGCGCTGGTCTCCAGCGCTATGGCGGCAAACAACCAGACCCAACTCACGACGCCACCCCGCTCGCGTCGTCGATACTCGCCGGGGCGTCGGCCGGAGGGGGTGGCGTGCCGGTCTGGACGAGGACGACGCCGACGATCACCACGCCGATGCCCACCCATGTGAGCGTGCTCAGCGTCTCACCGAAGAGCACCATGCCGAGAATCGCGGTGAGCGCGACGCCGGTGGCGCCCCAGATCCCGTAGGTAGTGGCGACCGGGACCCCGGCGCGCAGCGTCACCCCGATGAAGACGAAGGCGCCGGCATACCCGGCGATCACCAGGACGATCCATGCCTTGTGGTCGACTGCGGCGCGCAGCGCCATCGTCGCGGCCACCTCGGAACCGATCGCGGCGAACAGCCAGAGCCACTTGGCCACCGGTCAGGTCCAGCGTTGCGCCGCGCGCAGATGGTCGCGGAACGGCTCGAAGTCGGCAAGGACCTCGGCGGCGGTGCGTGCACGGTCGACCAGCCCGGCCGATTCGCCGGCGTAGACCGGCGCCAGCGATAGGTCGGCGTCGACCCGCGCCTGTTTAATCTGCGCGGTCAGGTCATCGTCCAGAGACTCCGACAGCACGTCGGGATGTGCGGCCCACCGGTCGGTGAACGCGTTGGCCAGGGCCCGCCCGCCGTAGATCTCCGGCCAGTCGAAGCGTTGGGCGATGTCGAAGACGCGCGTGTACACCGTCTGATCGGTGTCCGCGGCGATGACCGCGTCCTTGAGCTCGGGGCGGAACAGGCTTTCGGCGCAGGCGGCGAACGGTGTACCGACCCACGCCGCGCTCGCGCCGGCGGCCAGTACCGCGGCGAGTCCGCGGGCGGTCGCGACACCGCCACCGGCCAAGACCGGCCGGTCGGTGAGGTCGAGCACCTGCTGGAGCAGCGGCAGCGTCGACACGACCCCACGGCCATGGCCACCGCCCTCAGACCCGCGCACGACGAGACCGTCGACGCCGGCGTCGAGCGCGTCGACGGCTTCGGTGCGCGTCCCCACCTGGGCGACGACGACGGCCCCCGCGTCGTGCGCCGCGTCGAGATAAGGTCGTGGATCACCGAAGCTCAAGCTCACGACGGTGGGCCCTGATTCCAGCGCCACGTCGAGGAGCGCCGGGTTCTGCGGCAGCGACCAGCACATCAAGCCGATGCCGAAGCGCTGCCCCGACTCGGCGGCAGTGCCGCACTCGGCGCGCACCTGGTCGACGGTCGCGACGTTGCCGACGCCGACCATCCCCAACCCGCCACCGGCGGAGACCGCGGCGGCCAGGCGACCGCCCGCGGCGCCGGCCATCGGTGCGACGACGACCGGCACGCGCAGGTCGGCCAGGATCGCGGCGAGATCAGGCATCGTCGCCCTCCCCTGCCACGGCACCGGTGTGTTCGAGGATCCAGGCGATCTCGAAGGCCGCCTCCTCCCAGGCCTTGTACCGTCCGCTCACCCCGCCGTGGCCGGCCTCCATCTCCGTCTTCAACAGGATCGGCGCGTCGCCGGTCGTCAGCTCCTGCAGACGCGCCGCCCACTTGGCCGCCTCGGTGTGCAGCACGCGGGTGTCGTTGAGCGAGTTGAGGGCCAGGATGGCCGGGTAGTCCGCGGCACGGACGTTCTCATACGGCGAGTACGACTTCATGTACTCGTACACCGCAGGGTCGTCGAGGGGGTTGCCCCACTCCTCCCATTCGATGATGGTCAGCGGCAGACCCGGGTCGAGGATCGAGTTGAGCGCGTCGACGAACGGTACGGCGGCGACGATACCGTTGAACAGTTCCGGCGCCTCGTTGACAACCGCGCCCATCAGTAGACCGCCGGCCGACCCGCCTTCGGCGACCAACTGCCGCGGCGTTGTGACGCCGGTGTCGATGAGGTGGCGTGCGACGGCGACGAAGTCGGTGAAAGTGTTGCGCTTGGTCAGCGTCTTGCCGTTCTCGTACCAGTGGCGGCCCATCTCACCGCCGCCGCGGACGTGGGCGACGGCGAACACGACGCCGCGGTCGAGTAACGACAGCCGCGGGACGGAGAACGACGGGTCGATGCTGTGCTCGTAGGAGCCGTAGCCGTAGAGCAGCGTCGGCGACGGTCCATCGCCCTCGCGCTTGCGCCGCACAATGGACACCGGGACGCGGGTCCCGTCGTCAACGGTGACCCATTCGCGCGACTGCTCGTAGTCGTCGGGGTTGTAGCCCCCTAGGACGATCTGCCGCTTGAGCAGGGTGCGGTCTCCGGTGGCGACGTCGAGTTCCAGCAATTCGGTGGGCTCGATGAAGCTGGTGTATCCCAGGCGCAGGCGCGGCGTCTTCCACTCCGAGTTGCCCGCGGCACCCGCCGAGCACAGCGGCTGGTCGAAGCGGACCTCGACGAAATCGTCGGCGGTCGGGATGCCGTCGATGCGGCGCAGATCGGCGATTGCCACCCGCGGCAGCGCCTCCGACCGATAGCTCAAGACGAGGTAGTCCTCGAAGGCCTCGATGTCCTCGATGCGCCGAGCCGGGTCGTGCGCGATGAACGTCGACCGGTCCGACGGGTCGGACACCGGGGCGATGTCGACGGTGTAGTTCTCCTGCATCTGTCCGTCGGGGCCGGGCCCGTTGTGGGTGAACAGGAAGTACCCGCGGCCGCCGATGATCGCGTGGTCGACCTCGTACTCGACACCGGGGACCCGCGGTGCGAGGCTGACCGGTTCGGCCGTCGGGTCCGACGTGGGGATGGCGTACACCTGCGAGGTCGTCTTGGATCCGGCGCCGATGAACAGGTACTCGCGACTCCGGGAGCCACCCATACCCACCCAGAACCCCTCGTCGGGCTCGTGGAACACCTGAACGGGGTCACCCGGCTCGGCCAGATTGCGGCGCCACACGGTGTCGGGACGCCACGCGTCGTCGACGGTTTGGTAGTAGACGTAGCGGGCATCACGCGACCAGATCACCCCGCCCGTGGTGTCGCTGATCGTCTCGGGCCGTTCCTCGCCGGTGTCGAGGTTGCGGAACCGCACGGTGTAGCGCTCGTTGCCGACAACGTCGGTACTGAACGCCAGCCACCTTCCGTCCTCGCTGATCGACAGTCCACCGAGGCTGAAGAAGGAATGCCCCTGTGCCTCGACGTTGCCGTCCAGCACGACCTGCTCGCCCGGCAGCGGCGCGTCCGGGGTGACCTGCGGCGGATCCCAATCATCGGCGGAGCGGATCGGGCAGCGCACCGAGATGCCGTACTGCAGCCCCTCCTTGGTGCGCGAGTAGTACCAGTAGCCGCCGGTGCGCGTGGGCACCGACATGTCGGTCTCCTGGGTCCGCGCCTTGATCTCGCCGTACACGGCATCGCGCAGCGGCTTCAGGTGCGCGGTCTGCGCCTTGACGAAGTCGTTCTGTCCCTCGAGGTATGCGATCACCTCTGGGTCCTTCTTGTCCGCCATCCACGTGTAGTCGTCGACGACCGTGTCACCGTGGTGGACGCGCTGCACCGGGATCTTCTTGGCCACCGGCGGGCGGATCTGGTCGGGGGTCATCTAGTCGGCGCCTTCCGCGTCGGGCCAATCGGCAAAACTCAGCTGGGACAGGCGTTCGTAGGCCTCGATGTAGCGGGTCCGGGTCCGGGCAGCGACCTCATCAGGCAAAGGAGGTGGCGATGTATTCGATTTGCGGTCCCAGCCCGACTCCGGCCCGGTCAGCCAATTGCGCACGATCTGCTTGTCGAACGACGGCTGCACCTGCCCGGGGACATAGGTTGCCGCGTCCCAGTAGCGCGACGAGTCCGGGGTCAACACCTCGTCGGCCAGCACCAGCGACCCATCGGGCGCCTGGCCGAACTCGAACTTGGTGTCGGCGAGGATGATCCCGCGGCTAGCCGCCAAGTCGGCACCCCGACCGTAGACGTCGAGTGTCGCCGCCCGCAGGTCGGCGGCGAGATCGGCGCCCACGAGGCTCACGACCTGCTCATAGGTGATGTTCTCGTCGTGATCGCCCAGCTCGGCCTTCGACGCCGGCGTGAAGATCGGCTCGGGCAGCTTGCTGGCCTCCCCGAGCCCCGCCGGCAACGCGATTCCGCAAACCGCGCCGGTCGCGTTGTAGTCCAACAGCCCCGACCCGGTCAGGTAGCCGCGTGCCACGCACTCCACGGCCACCATCGGCAGGTCGTGGACCACCATCGAGCGCCCGAGCACCGAGCTGGGGATCCTTTCGTCGGTAGGTCCTCCGGCCAGGTGGTTGGGCACCGCGAGGTGCTCGAACCAGAAGAAACTGGTCGCGGTGAGAACACGGCCCTTGTCGGGGATCGGGGTGTCCAGCACGAAGTCGTAGGCGCTGATCCGATCGGAGGTGACCATGAGCAGCGTCTGATCATCGATCCGGTAGATGTCACGGACTTTGCCCGACGCGACGTGCGCGTAGGAATCCAGGTCAGGGCGCATACACCGAGCCTATGGTCTGCCCGGCCCCGGCGGGCGGTCGGGTCGCCGCTACCGAATCGGCCCTACAGAATCGGTGCCGGTGCGTATTGCGCAGCGTCGGGGTAGCGCGCGATCAGCTTCTCCGCCGCGGTGACGACGTCGGCGACCTGCGCCTGCGCCGCACCGGTGAAGGCGGCCTTGTCGGCCAGCGCCGCATCGAGCTGGGCCCGGTCGAGCGGAATCCGATCGTCGGCGGCGAGGCGGTCGAGCAGATCCGGGGCGGCACCCTGCTCGCGCATGGCCAGAGCGACGGCGACCGCGTTCTCCTTGATCGCCTCGTGTGCGGTCTCCCGGCCGACGCCGGCGCGCACCGAGGCCATCAGCACCTTCGTCGTCGCGAGGAAGGGAAGGTAGCGGTCGAGCTCGCTGGCGATCACCGCCGGGTAGGCGCCGAACTCGGCGAGGACGGTCAGGAAGGTCTCCATGAGGCCGTCGATGGCGAAGAACGCGTCCGGCAGCGCGACGCGGCGCACCACCGAGCAGAACACGTCGCCCTCGTTCCACTGCGCACCGGCCAGCTCGGCCACCATCGAGCCGTATCCGCGCAGCACCACGGCCAGGCCGTTGACCCGCTCACAGCTGCGGGTATTCATCTTGTGCGGCATCGCCGACGAGCCCACCTGGCCGGGTTGGAATCCCTCGGTCACGAGTTCGTGGCCGGCCATCAAACGGATCGTCATCGCCAACGACGACGGTGCGGCAGCGAGTTGGACGAGTGCCGACACGACGTCGTGGTCGAGCGAGCGCGGATAGATCTGCCCCACCGACGTCAGCGCCGACGAGAAGCCGAGATGACCTGCGACGAGGTCCTCCAGTTGCGCGAGCTTGGCGGCATCCCCGTCGAGCAGGTCGAGCATGTCCTGGCTGGTCCCCATCGGCCCCTTGATGCCGCGCAGCGGATAGCGGGCGATGAGTTCTTCCAGGCGCGTCAGCGCGATCATCAACTCGTCGGCGGCGCTGGCGAAACGCTTGCCCAGCGTCGTCGCCTGAGCCGCGACGTTGTGGCTGCGCCCGGCCATCACCAGCGTCGAGTATTCGGCCGCGCGTGCCACGATGCGGGCAAGCATCGCAACGCCATGAGCGTGCACATGCTGCAGCGATGCGAAGATCTGCCACTGCTCGACGTTCTCGGTGAGGTCACGGCTGGTCATCCCCTTGTGGATGTGCTCGTGCCCGGCCAGCGCGTTGAACTCCTCGATGCGGGCCTTCACATCGTGGCGGGTCACCTTCTCGCGGGCGGCGATCGAGTCGAGGTCGACGTCGTCGACGACCGTCTCGTAGTCGCAGATCACTCCGTCGGGAATGTCGATGCCGAGTTCTTTCTGCGCCCGCAGCACCGCGATCCACAACCGGCGCTCAGCCGCGATCTTGGCGCGCGGCGACCAGATGTCGGCGAGCTCCGTCGACGCATAGCGCGAGGCGAGGACATTGGCGATTTCGGGTTTGGCCACGTCGGCCAGTTTAGTTGCAGCTGGTGGCGACCGGCTCCAGGGCCGGGGCGAGGATGTCGACGACCTCGACGATGGCGTCGGCGACGCACCCGGCCGGATCCGCGGGAGCCTGGTCGCCGAGGGAGATCCACTCCAGCAACGCGCCGTCCTCGAAGGCCACCAACTTGTGGACCTGCTCGGGACTGTGGTGTCGTTTCGACTTCGCCAGCACCTGCGCCACCACGCTGGACACCTGGTCATGTCGCTGAGTGACTATCTCGGCGAACTCCGGATGACGCACGGCCAGGACGAACAACTCGCACCGAGTCACCAGCCGCGTCATGGGCCAGTCCCCGACGAGGACCCCGGCGATGGCATCAGCAGTCTCGCGCGCGCTGCGCGCGCACTCGGGCAGTGCACGGCAACGCTGCTCCATCGCCGTCGCGTCGACCTCGCAGGTGTACTGGACCGCCGCTCGCAAGAGGTCGGTGAGCGAGTTGAAGTAGTACGTCGTGGAGGCGAGTGGAAGCCCCGCCTCTTGGGCTACCGCCCGGTGCCTGACCGCTTCATGGCCGTATTCGGTCAGGATCGCACCGGCTGCCTCGGCGAGCAACTGGCGGCGTGCCAGCCCTTTGGGCGTCGCGGGAGCCATGCGAGTCATCGTGCCAAAGCGACACCGTGTGCCGTGGCGCTTTGCTCCGGTTGTTACAGCGCGAAGCAGAAGCCGCCCGCGCCGTACCCGCGGTGCACCCGAGCGATCGTGTAGTTGGACCGCTTACCGCCCTGCACTGCGTAAAGCTGCCGGATTCCCTCGCGCTGCGGCACCCAGGTGACCGAGGCCGTCGCTCCGTTGGCGTAGGCGGAACCGATGTAGATCGGCGGGTTGCTCCCGGGCTTCTTGTCCCAGAACGTGACTTTGCCCGAGGCGTTCACCGGAACGCTCATGGAGTAGCTGCAGCCGGTGCCGTACGCGTTCGACGAGAACCCCCACCCGGCGTCGACCCGCCCACTGGGCACCGCATTCGCTGTCGCCGCTCCCGCGGCCGTCATGGCGAGGCAGGCCACGGCAGCTGCCGTGACGGCCGACTTCGTAGGCGTTGATACAAATCCCACGGGATTCCCCTCCTGAATCGTGTGCGCCTCAGGCTAGCCCAGTGCGGCCCCGTACGAGTCCGGTTGTCTCCAGTGCCCGTTGGCGCGCTAGACCTTCGGCGTCGCCCGAGCGATGAGCGCGGCGGTGTCCACGCCGCCACCCAGCGTGCCGTACACCGAGCCCCACGACCCATCGAGACGGCTGTTGACGTAGGCATCGGCGACGGCTGGGTGGCCGTGACGGATCAACAGTGACGCCGACAGCAACGACGCGAGCCGGCCGACGATATCGCGCGCCCGGTACTCGAGGGTCGACATGTCGGCGAACGAGCCCTTCACCGCCGCGAGCGCATCGTCGTAGGCACGGTCCGCACCGGTCGCGGCATCGAGCTCGTCGAAGAGGACCTCGAGGGTCTGTGGCTCGCGGCCGATCGCGCGCAGCGTATCGAGCGCGGCGACGTTGCCCGAGCCCTCCCAGATCGACATCAGCGGCGACTCGCGGAACAGCCGCGGCATCCGCGAGTCCTCCACGTACCCGTTGCCGCCGAGGCATTCCAGCGCCTCTGCGGCGTGCATGGGCGCACGTTTGCAGATGAAGTACTTGCTGATCGCCAGGCTGATGCGGCGCAGTTGTGCCGCCCGCTCGTCGCGCATGGCACGGTCGGTGAGGTCGGCGAGCCACAGCGCGGTCAGAGTCGACGCCTCCGCGTCGACGTGGAGATCGGCGAGCACGTTGCGCATCAGCGGCTGATCGACGAGCTTGGCACCGAAGGCGCTGCGGTAGTTGGCGTGGTGCGCGGCGGCCGTAGTGCCGTTGCGCATGACCGCGGCCGAGGCGGTCGCGCAATCGAGACGGGTCATGTTGACCATCTCGATGATCGTGCGCACGCCACGTCCGGGCTCGCCGACGAGCCAGCCGACGGCCTCGTGGTACTCGACCTCGCTGCTGGCGTTGGAGTGGTTGCCGAGCTTGTTCTTCAGGCGCTGCAGGGCGATGTTGTTGCGCGAGCCGTCAGGCAGGATCCGCGGCACGAAGAAGCACGAAAGCCCCTCGGGCAGTTGCGCCAAAACCAGTAGCAGGTCCGAATTCGGCGCCGAGGTGAACCACTTGTGCCCGGTGATCAGGAAACTGCCGTCTGCCTGGGCCACCGCGGTGGTCGTGTTGGCCCGGACGTCGGAGCCGCCCTGCTT
>DLKD01000037.1 GCA_002477755.1 Gordonia sp. UBA7599 | reverse complement strand
CTCGGTCATCGACATGCCGGCGATGAGCCCGCGCTTGGCCGTGGGGACCGTGAGCTCAGGCTGGTAGTGCAGGGAGGTGAGACCGGGCTCGTAGGCCCGCGCCAACTCCGGGTTGTGCCGCAGCGCCGGGACGACCGCGTAGGTCATCGAGATGGGACAGCCGTGACCGGAATCGACGGCCGTCCAGACACTGAACTTGGCCGAGCGCACCAGGTGCGCGTGCGGGTCAGCGCTCGCCCACGGGTGACCGGCGAGGCCGTGACCGACCGCGGTGTCCATCAGGCGGTGATAGGACGGGTCGTAGCGGACGACATCGATGCGATTGCCGAAGCGGTCGTGGGTCTCAAGCACCGGCGGGTGCTCCTCGGCCAGATCGCCGACGGTGATCCACTCCGCCGATCCCGCCATCTGTCCGAGTTCGTGCAGCTCGGGCAGCGACTCGGCGGCCCCGACACGGTCGAGGTACTCGGTGATCACCGGATAATTGGCGACGTCGAATCCCTCCAGCGGGGGCACCTGGTTGACGACGGCGTGGTTGGTCTTCACACCCCGTATTCTATCGAGCCCGGCGCGTACTCATCACGCTGTCAGCTAGCGCACGTATCGTGTGGACTCGATATGACCACGCACACCCCGATCCCCGCGCCGGACGCGACCGATGACACCGGTCCCCGGCTCGTGTCGCGCCGCAACGCGTTGCTGGCCGGTATCGGCGTTGCCGCCGTAGCCGGGATCAGCGCCTGCTCGTCGTCGGAGGCGACCAAGCCGGCGGCAGCCGAAGCCGACCTCGACAAGACCGAAGCCGATGACGTCCTGCCGTCGGAGACACAGGATTCGCGCCCGGTTCCAGGCCCGCCCCTCATCACCGGCAGCTTCGTGTCCACGAAGATGCTTGGCCGGACCACCCGGTGGGCCGTCGCCCGCCCCAACGGCGTCACCGGCAAACTTCCCGTCGTCGTGGTGCTGCACGCCCTCAACACCAACGAACGCACAATCTTCAGCCGCAAGCTGCAGATGCAGAACGTCCTGCAGAAGTACGTCGACGACGGGAACCCGCCGTTCGCCCTCGCCGCCGTCGACGGTGCCGTCAACTACTGGCACCGCCGCCTCGACGGCGCAGACTCCGGCGCGATGGTCCTCGACGAGTTCCTCCCGATGCTGGCGAGCAACACCGAGTTGAACCTGTCCACCGAGCGCATCGGCTTCTACGGCTGGTCGATGGGCGGCTACGGCGCCCTGCGTCTGGGTGCCCTCGTCGGCGCCCCCCGCGTGGCCGCCGTGTCGGTGAGCTCGCCCGCGCTGTGGGCCGATCCGCATGCCTACCCACCGCGCGCATTCGACTCGTTCGAGGACTACCAGGCGAATTCGCTGTTCGGGCATCAGAACGCCTTCGCGAAGATCCCCCTGATGATCACCATCGGCACCAGCGACCAGTTCTTCACCTATACGCGGCAGTGGGCCGCCGACCTGCACCCGCCCGCCGCATTCGGCGCCGGGGCCGGTGGTCACGGCAACCGGTATTGGCGCAGCGTGCTGCCCGACCACGTCATGTTCTTGGGTCGCAACCTCGCCCGCTGAGCAGTTCTCGCGGCTTTCCCTACAGAGAGATGCGGCCCTCCAACGCGGCGAGGCCGATGTCGTCGCGGAAGTGCCCGCCGGCCAGCTTGATTTCGGCGAGGCGCCCGTACGCTTCTTCACGCGCGGCCTGCAGGTCTGACCCGGTGCCGACGACGGCGAGCACGCGACCGCCGGCCGAGACGATGTTCCCGTCGGCGTCGCGGGCGGTGCCGGCATGGCGGATCCCCGGCCCCTCGGCTCCCGCGATGACGTCGCCGGTGCGTGGCCTTCCCGGGTAGTTCTCGGCCGCGAGCACCACGGTGACCGCGGCTCCCGGCGACCACTCCAGCGGCGGCAACTGCGCCAGCGTGCCGGTGGCGGCCGCATTGAGCGCCTGCCCCAGTGGTGAGCGCAGCAGGGCCAGGACCGCTTGGGTCTCGGGATCGCCGAACCGGGCGTTGAACTCGACGACGGCGGGCCCGTCGGCGCCAATGGCCAGGCCTGCGTACAGCAGCCCGTTGAACGGGGTACCGCGCGCAACCATCTCGACTGCAACGGGCTTAACGATCTCCTCGACGATCTGATCGACCGTCTCGGCGGGCAACCACGGCAGCGGCGTGTACGCGCCCATCCCACCGGTATTGGGACCGGTGTCGCCGTTGCCGACGCGCTTGTGGTCCTGCGCCGGGATCAGCGGGACGACAGTCTCCCCGTCGACGAGGCAGAAGAGCGAGACCTCCGGACCGTCGAGGAAGGACTCCAGCAGCACCGGGTGGCCTGCCTCCAGGCACTCGGCGGCATGGTCGCGCGCGGCCGCCCGGTCGGTGGTGACCACGACGCCCTTACCCGCGGCCAGCCCGTCGTCCTTAACGACCCACGTCGGCCCGAAGCGGTCCAGCGCGGCGTCGAGGTTGGCGGGGTTGTCGACGACCTCGGCGTGGGCGGTGCGCACCCCGGCAGCGGCCATGACGTCTTTCGCGAACGCCTTCGAGCCCTCGATCTGCGCGGCGGCCGCACTCGGCCCGAACGTGGCGATCCCTGCGGCCCGCAGTGCATCGGCGACACCGAGCACGAGTGGCACCTCGGGACCGATCACCACCAGGTCGACGTCGAGCTTGCGCGCCAACGCGACGACGGCCTCGCCGGAGGACGCGTCGACGGGGTGGTTGGTCGCGATCGCCTCGGTGCCGGCATTGCCGGGCGCGACGAACAGTTCGGTGACCGATGGGTCGGCGGCGAGGCCGAGGAGTAGGGCGTGTTCACGGCCGCCCGAGCCGATGACGAGTACGCGCACGCGGCAAGCCTAATCGCCGACCGTCTCCACCACGACCACCGGCAGCACCGGGATCAGGCAGACGATGACGACGCACACCATCAGGGGGGCGCCGAACGCAGCCAGGACGAGCGCGGCGACGAGGGGCAGCACCCCCGCCGCCAGCGCAGCGGTCACCGCGATCGGTTCGGTCTCGGCGCCCTCCTCGGTCCCACCGCGGGTCAGGTAGCCGTTCATGAGGATGACTCCCAGGCTGAACACCGCTACCGGCACCGCCAGGCAGGCCACGACGGCGAAGTCGGAGATGTGCGCCTCGTGCTCGGTCCACAGGGCGACGACGTGCAGCCCGGCGCCCACCGCCGCGCACGCCATCAGCAAGGGGATGCTGCCGTAGCCGAACGCGAAGGCCCTTTCCGGGCGTTCGCGCAGGGTTTCCCCGCCGGGCATCGCGAAGTACAGCCACCACATTGCGAAGGTCACGCCCATCGCCGCCAGGCCCAGGACCGCAGTCTGCGCGTCCCATCCGGTCCGCTCGATGAGCGCCTGGAGCAGCGCGACGGTTCCGACGACACCCTCGCCGAGGGTGACGACGGTGAGCGTCGCGTAACGCTCGGCGATGTGGGACGGATTCCACGGCGTTGCCGCGACGCGTGATTCCGCGTACCACGGCGCGAAGAACTCGATGCCGACCAGGACCCCTGCCGCAAGCAGCGTGTCACGGAGATTCAGGGGTGACACCGCGACGATCACCCAGCCGACCTGGGCGATCAGCGTGGCGCCGGCGTAGGTGAGACAGGTACGCCGATGCTCCGCCGACCCAGCTGCTGCGCGGAGCCATTGGGCGACCATCCCGACGCGCATCACGATGTAGCCGATCACCG
>DLKD01000096.1 GCA_002477755.1 Gordonia sp. UBA7599 | reverse complement strand
ACCACCATGCTGCCAATCGCCGGACTGGCGCAGCACTGGCGAAACCGCGATGGGTTCAGCGCAGGGTCGCCGCCACACGCGCCGGGTCGGCCGGGTCGATTCCGGCCTCGGCCCACGCCTCGCGCAACGCCTGGGCACCTTTGAGGCGAACCCATGCCGCCTCGTTCGCGGTGACCGGTACCGCGCGCAGGAAGCGGATCGCCTCGGCGGGGGCAGATAGTTCGAGCGGTGCCAACTCGTCCTGCGCCAACAGCACCGCGGTGAACGGTGCGCCGTCCCACAGCGGGGCACCGAGGTCGACGAGGGCATCGGGCCCCAGCACGAGGCCCTCCACCATCGGCGCAGCGGCGATCATCGCCAACGCCTTGTGCAGATTGCGCAGTCCCGCCTCCCCGGGCGGTGTCAGCCGCATGACCACCTCGGCGCGCGGGCCCCGGACCGGATCGGGGTTGAGGTCGGCCGGGTCGGCCATCGGGTGCCTCGACGCGCCCGCGGTGACGTAGGTCAGGCACCCCGCGTCGACGTCGGCGAACCGCAGCACGTCGATCGGCTCGGCGCCCAGGAAGGTCACCGATGCCCGCTGCGGCACCGCGCCGAGCTCGCGCTGGAGGTGCTGGCTCAGCAGGTCCGGGTTCCAGCCGCCGCTCACCGCGACAGATTGACGCCGGTCTTCGCGTCGAATACGGCGACCTTGTCGGCGTCGAACACGAGCGTGGCCCGGTCGCCGCGGCGGATCTGCGACTGCGGCGACAGCCGCGCCACGATCTCGCCGCCGGGGGCCTGCAGGTGGGCGTAGTTGTCCGAGCCCAGCGATTCGAGGACGTCGACGACCGCGACGACCTCCTGCGCTCCGGTGGACCGGACCGACACCATCGCCGCGTCGTGCAGGTGCTCTGGACGGACGCCGAGGACGACCGAACCGTCGCTGCGCACCGCCGTCGCATTGGCCTCGACATGAGCCCCGTTCGGCAGGGCCACGACTCCGAGATCAGTCTGCACCCCGCCGGGGACGAGTCGGCCCGGCAGCAGGTTCATCGCCGGGCTCCCGATGAAGCCCGCGACGAAGAGGTTGGCCGGGTTGTTGTACAGATCGTCGGGTGTCCCGATCTGCTGAACGTAGCCCTCGCGCATCACGACGACCCGATCGCCCAGCGTCATCGCCTCGGTCTGGTCGTGGGTCACGTACACCGTCGTCGTGCCCAGCCTCGCCTGCAGCCGGGCGATCTCCACGCGCATCGCACCGCGCAGCTTGGCGTCGAGGTTGCTCAGCGGCTCGTCCATGAGGAAGGCCTTGGGCGAGCGCACGATCGCCCGGCCCATCGCCACGCGCTGGCGCTGCCCGCCCGACAGCTGTGCGGGCTTGCGGTCGAGGTAATCGTCGAGCCCGAGGATGGCCGACACCTGCGCGACCTTGGCGTCGATCTCCTCGCGCGGCAGCTTCGGCCGCGCCAGCGACAACGGGAACTCGATATTGCGCCGGACCGTCATGTGCGGGTACAGCGCGTAGTTCTGGAACACCATCGCGATATCGCGGTCGCGCGGCGCAGTCTCGTTGACCCGCACGCCGTCGATGCGCAGTTCACCGGAGGTGATGTCCTCCAGGCCCGCGATCATGTTCAGCGTCGTCGACTTCCCGCACCCAGATGGACCGACGAGGATGAGGAACTCCCCGTCGGCGATGTGCAGGTCCAATTCCGCAACGGCCACTGATCCGTCGGGATACCGCTTGCTGATGCCGTCGGCGACGATTTCGGCCATGGGGCTACCCCTTCACCGCGCCGGAGGTCAGCCCGGCGACGATTCGACGTTGGAAGATGAGGACGAAGACGATGATCGGGATGGTGATCACCACGGCCGCGGCAGCGATCTGACCGGTCGGCTCGGTGAACTCCGAGACGCCGGTAAAATTGGTGATCGCCACCGGCGCGGTGATCGCCCGATCACTCGACGTCAAGGACAAGGCGAGTAGCAGCTCGTTCCACGAGAAGATGAACACCAGGATCGCTGCGGTGACCACACCCGGCGCGGCCAGGGGCACGATGACCCGGCGGAAGGCCTGTGCGCTGGTGGCACCGTCTAGCTTGGCAGCCTTCTCCAAGTCCCATGGAATCTCCCGGAAGAACGCTGAGAGCGTGTACACGGCCAACGGCAGGGCGAACGTGATGTAGGGCAGGATCAGGCCCGGCCACGTGTCGAACAGCCCGAGGCGCCGCTCGATGTTGAACAGCGGCGTGACCAGGGAGATCTGCGGGAACATCGCGATCAGCAGCGTTGCGCCGACGAGCGCCTTCTTGCCGCGGAAGTCCAGCCGAGCGATCGCGTAGGCGGCCATGGTGCCGATGACCACGGCGATCACCGTCGTGATGAGGCCGACGCCGACCGAGTTGACCAGCGCGCTGGTGAAGCCGCGGTAGGCGAAGGCCTCGCGATAATTGTTCAGGGTCGGGTCGGCCGGCAACAGTTTGCCGTCAGTCGGGTTGGACTTGAACGACAGGCTCAGGATCCACAGCAGCGGGATCAGGGCATAGAGGATGACCAACAGGTTGATCGCCGACCAGCCGAGTTTGCGCTTGTCCATCCCCGTCACCGCCCCTCGTCACGCGCACCGGGCGCCGACGTCCCGAAGCCCTTGATGAACAGGGCTGCGATCAGCGCGACACACAGGAAGACGAGGACGCTGATCGCCGAGCCGGTACCCAGGTTGAACGCCTTGAACAGGTTGTCGTAGCCCAGGATGGACACCGAGCCGGTGCCGCCCGCGCCCTTCGTCAGCACGTAGATGTTGTCGAAGATGCGGAAGGCGTCAAGTGTGCGGAACAGCAGTGCGACGAGGATCGCCGGCTTCATCAGCGGAATGATGATCCGCCACAACCGGGTCCACGCCCCCGCGCCGTCGACCTGGGCGGCGCGCAGCAGATCGTCGGGGACCAGGGCGAGGCCGGCCAGGAGCAACAGCGCCATGAACGGCGTCGTCTTCCACACCTCGGCGAGCACGATGATCGCCAGCGACGGGAGCTGATGGGTCAGCGGCGCCGACCCGTCGGGCAGGAGATTGGCCAGGTAGCCGGTGTCCGGCGTCCACGCGTAGTACCAGGACATCGCGGCGACGACGGTGACGACGCCGTACGGCAGCAGCACCATGGTGCGGACCGTCCCACGGCCGACGATGGTCCGGTGCATGACCAGCGCGATCGCCATGCCCAGCACGAGCTCGATGGCCACCGAGACGACCGTGATCAGCAGCGTCACCCCCAGTGCGCTCCACCAGTAGCCGTCGGACAGGACCGCTCCGTAGTTGCCCAGGCCGACGAATTCGGTGCGGCCCGGCTCGGTCAACGAGACACGGTTGAGCGACAGCCACACCGAGTAGACGATCGGGTACGCGGTGACCAGCGCCATCAGCAGCACGGCCGGGGTGATGAGGAGGTAGGCGAGGCGACGATCGCCCGCGGCGCCGCTCACGGGACCAGCCCTTCACCGTCGAGCGCCTTGCGCGCGGTCGCGGCGAGTTCGTCAGCGAGCTTCGCCGGGTCCCACGACCCGACGGGGTGCAGCTTCGCCGCGAGCATCGTCGACAGCGTCGAGTAGACCGGCGTCGCCGGGCGCGACGTGGCGTGCTCGTCGCTGAACTGCAGGCGCAGCAGATCGGCCATCGGGAAAGCCGAGCGAAGCTCCGGCTCGTCGTAGAGCGCCTTGGCGGTCGGCGCCATCGACGCCTTCAACGCGTACTGCCGCTGGGCGTCGACGCTGGTCAGGCAGCGCACCGCACGCCATGCGCGGTCGGCCTTGTGCGACCGCGACGAGACTGCCAGGTTCAACCCGCCCAGCGTCGAGCGGGCCGGCAGTGCAGCCTCGACACCGGGGTACGGCGCGTAGGCGAATCGTTTGGCGAGCACCCGGTTGGCTTTGGCGAGCTCGACAGCGTTCGGCGTCGGCGCATCCTCGGCGAACAGGCCGGCGAACTGCCGCATCTCCGGGAAGAACGGGACCTGCTGGTTCTCGTCGGTACCGGTGGCGGCGTTGGAGCGCATCGACGAGTAGACGTAGGGCCAGTTCAGCTCGAACGTCGCCTGCCCCCGCTCCATGCCCAAGCGCGAGGGGTCCTCGGTGTTATTGGACAGTGACGGATCGGCGCCCGGGGCGGTCGCTACGGCCTTGAGCACGTTCAGCGCGCGGACCGTCGCCGCACGGTGCTCGGGCGTGTCGGTCAGCGTGACCTTCGACGGATCGTCGGGGTCGAGTACCGAGCCACCCGCGCTGGCCAGCACTGAGTTGAACCACACGACGAGGCCTTCGTACTGGGCCCCCTGCACCATGATGTAGCTCGGCACCGTCTTGCGTTGCGCCGCCGGCAGCGCCGCGTTCTCCGCGATCACGGCCTTGCGGATCACCTCGTTGTCGGCCAGCAACTCGTCCCACGTCGCCGGCGGTGTCGAGCGCTTGACATAGCGGCGCAGCAGGTCGGGTCGGTACCAGAGCAACTGCGTGTTGGCCCAGGTCGGCACCGCGTAGAGGCGCGGCGCGGCGTCGTCGGGGCGGCGCCACGTCGCCGTCGCCAGCGGACCACCCAGGACCGATTGGCCCAGCGGCGCAGCGAGGTCGTCGGGCACCGGTCGCGCCCACCCCGCCTCGGCGAACTCCGCGGTCCACGTGACGTCCATGGCGAACACGTCGACGCCGGAGTCCCCGCCGGCGAGGCGGCGGGCGAGTTGCAGGCGCTGGCCGTCGGCGTCCTTCGGCAGGCGCACCACCGAGACCCGGTACCCGTCGGCGCACTGCGCCGCGACCGCTTCGATCGCAGCGGCGTCGTTGCCGGGCACATAGGCGGTGACGACGTCGGGAGCCACGCTGTTCGCGCAGGCCACGGCCAGGGGTGCACTCATCGCGAGCACGGCCGCCAGCGCGGCTCGGCGCACTACCACCGTCGGGTCCTCCTCAGCCGGGACAGGTGCTCACAGGGACAGCTGCGCCAGCATATCCCGGCCGCGTTCGGCGGTGGTCGGATCACACAGCACGTCGTAACGCCCGGCCACCAGTTGCATCGTCGACGCGAAGTCGCGCTGTCCGCGCATCATCGCGTACGGGATCGCCGATGACACGACGCCGAAGACGATGCCGCCCGCGACGCCCATCAGCAGCGCGGTCTGCGCCGGAGTCACGACGAACGACGCCAGCATGCCGATGAACAGACCCAGCATGGCACCTCCGGCGATGCCCTGCAGGATGACACGGCCCCACGTCAGCCGTCCGGTGACGCGCTCGACCTGCATCAGGTCGACGCCAACGATCGTGACGTTCTGCACCGGGAAGCTGTTGTCGGACAGGTAGTCGACGGCCTTCTGCGCCTGTGCGTAGGTCGGATAGGAGCCGATCGGCCATCCCGATGGCGGCGTCGGCAGGCCGGGAGTCCCCCGACCGGATTGTTGGGGCTGCATGGCTTAACCCTTCGATGCGTTTGCCCACCGGGCCATTACGCTGGCACGTATGTCGGTGAGCAAGGTCTTTGTGGCAAGACTAGTAGGACTCGCCGTTCTTGGCCCCGACGGCGAATCGATCGGGCGCGTCCGTGATGTCGTGATCTCGATCCGCCTGTCCGGGTTGCCGCCGCGGGTGCTCGGACTCGCCGTCGAGCTGACGACGCGACGCCGGATCTTCGTCCCCATCCTCCGGGTGACCGCCATCGACCCGCACAAGGTCACACTGTCCACCGGAACGGTGAGCCTTCGCCGGATGCATCTGCGCCCGGGTGAGGCGCTGGCCGTCGGGCAGGTTCTCGACACCTCGGTGCGCGTCACCGATCCTGATCTGGCCCAGTTACACGACGAGGACCTCACCGTTGTCGACCTCGGGATCGAGCGGGGCCGGACGCGCGACTGGTTGGTGACGCGCGTGGCCGTGCGCGCCAATCGCCTGCGGTTGGGCCGCCGCGGCGAAATCCACGTCGTCGAGTGGGGTCATGTGCGGGGGTTGACCCAGACCTCGCTCAACCTGCCCGGGCAGGCGGTCGCGGCGGTCCTACTCCAACTCGACGGGATGCGCGCGGCCGACGCCGCCAACGTGCTGCGCGAACTGCCACCCAAGCGCCGCGAGGAGATCGCCGCGGCGCTGCACACCGAGCGGCTCGCCGACATCCTCGAAGAGCTACCCAGCGACGATGCGCAGTCACTGATCGCCGTGATGGGCACCGGCCGCGCCCGCAACGTGCTCGGCGCCATGGAGCCCGACGACGTCGCCGACCTCGTCGGCGAAATGGCACCCGGCGAGGCCGAGCGGTTGCTGTCGCTGATGGACCCCGAGGAATCCGAGCCGGTGCGGCGACTGTTGACGCACTCCCCCGACACTGCCGGCGGCATGATGACCCCTGAGCCGCTCGTCGTCACCGCCGCGACGACCGTCTCCGAGGCGTTGGCCCGGGCACGCGACCCGAAGGTCACCCCCGCCGCGGCGAGCATCCTGTTCGTCGTCCGGCCGCCCACCCAGACGCCGACCGGCAAGTACCTCGGTTGCGCGCACCTGCAGGTGCTGCTGCGCAACCCACCGGCCACCCTCGTCGGCGACCTGCTGGATACCGATCTGGGCCACCTGCGCCCAGAGGACTCGGTCGAGACCGTGACCCGCTATTTCGCCACCTACAACCTCGTGTGCGGCCCCGTCGTGGACGAGGACGGACACCTGTTGGGCGCGGTGGCCGTCGACGACCTCCTCGACGAGATCCTGCCCGACGACTGGCGCGAGACGGAGCCGGAATCGCAGGCTCCGCTCGATCTGGCGGCAGGAGGAGACCGATGAGCACTCGCAAGGGCGGGCGACGGCTCGATCAGCCGTCGGATCGGCGGCGTCCACCGGTCTTCACGATGGATGCCGACGTCGTCGGCGTGTACAGCGAACGGCTGGCCCGGTTCCTGGGCACCGGACGGTACCTGGCGATCCAGACGGTCATCGTCGTCGTGTGGATCGTGCTGAACTTGCTCAGCTTCATCCACCACTGGGACCCGTATCCGTTCATCCTGCTCAACCTGGCCTTCTCGACCCAGGCCGCCTACGCGGCGCCGCTGATCCTGCTGGCCCAGAACCGCCAGGAGAACCGTGACCGGGTCGCCCTGGAGGAAGACCGCCGACGGTCCGCCGAGACCAAGGCCGACACCGAGTTCCTCGCCCGCGAACTCGCCGCGGTCCGACTCGCAGTCGGCGACACGGTCACTCGCGACTACCTTCGCAAAGAGCTCGATGACCTCCTCGACGATCTCGTCGAACGGCTGGCGCAGCGCGACGACGAGGCACACGACTGAGGCTCGTGATCACCAGTGTGATCAGAATCGAGGGTTCCCGAGTATCGGGTTTCGGGGTTTCGCTATGCTGTCAGGTGATATGGGACACTCGCCGGTTCGGGGACCGGCGGTCACAACGGGGTGAGGTTTCACATGAGTGGCATCGCGTTTTGGCGACGCGCGCAAGGGCCGACGCGCCCGCGCCGTGCCGTCGGCCGCGTGCTGACCGCGGGCGTGGGCACGACCGTCCTGGGGGCGATGGTGCTGGGCTCGGCCTCGTCGAGCACGATCCTCGGCCAGAGCGGGACTCCCGTTGCCGACGAGGCGGCCAGCGTTACGCAGGTGGTGGGCATCGCGCCCGCTGAATACAACACGGCCGCCTGGTTCGCACCGCCCAAGCCAGTCGGCAACCCGATGATCGCTCCCCAGTTCCGGATCGCGGCGGGCATCCCGTCGGGTCCGCTCGGCATCCCCGGGGTCGTGCTGCAGGCCTACAAGCTGGCGGCGACCCGGGTCGGCGCGGAGACGCCCAATTGCAAACTGCCGTGGTTCCTGCTCGCAGGCATCGGTCGAATCGAATCCGGCCACGCGGGCAACGGCAACGTCGACGAGTACGGAAACACGCGTTCGGCGATCCTGGGCCCCTCCCTCGACGGGACGCTGGCGGGCAACGCCGTCATCCTCGATGCGCAGGGCAACGGCGCACGGGCCATGGGCCCGATGCAGTTCATCCCCAGCACCTGGGCTTCGTGGGGATCCGACGCGAACGGTGACGGCAAGGCCGATCCGCAGAACGTCTTCGACGCCACGTACTCCGCGGGCCGCTACCTGTGCGCCGGGGTCAACGACATCATGGCCGGCAACAACGCGGTCGCCGCAGTGTTCCGCTACAACCACTCGATGGCCTATGTCACCAACGTCCTGGCCTGGGCCGGCGCGTACTCGACCGGTGTGATGCCCACCCAGGGCATCCCCGACATGCACGCGACGCCGGTCGACGCCGAGAAGGACAAGGACAAAGACAAGAACAAGAAGGACCCCAAGAAGCCCGGCGACGACAAGCCTGGCGATGCGAATGCGCCCGGGGCCGAGCCCAAGACCGAGCAGCCCGGCGGCCAACCGAAGCAGAAGAAGGAAAACTGCTTCATCGTGTGCTTGCCACCTGAGCTCGGCGGTCCCAAGCGCGCTCCGGCTGCGCCGAAGCCGCCCGCCGGGGCGGACCAGCAGCCGAAGGCGGGTCAGGCCCCGAAGCCCGGCGCCCCCAAGCCCGGCGCCCCGAAACCCGGCACTGCCACCAAGCCCGGTGCGGCCGCCAAGCCCGGTGGGGCAGCGCCGTCGTCGGCGCGCACGGCACCTCTTCGCTGACCGTCGGAAACGGCTTCGCCGGGCGCGACTAAGCTGAATCCCGATGAACGCCACAGCCCCATCTGAAGCCGCCATCCGGGCCGCGCTGAGCAAAGTCGACGACCCCGAGATCGGCAAACCCATCACCGATCTCGGCATGGTCAAGTCGATTTCCATCGGCGCCGCCGGCGCCGTCGAGGTCGTCGTTTACCTGACGACGTCGGGCTGTCCGATGCGCAACGAGATCAGCGAGCGGGTGCAGCGGGCACTTGCCGATGTGCCCGGCGTGGGCGCCATCGACGTGCGCCTCGACGTGATGGACGACGAGCAGCGCACCGCACTGCGCAAGAAGCTGCGCGGCGACCGAGCCGAACCGGTCATCCCGTTTGCCCAGCCCGGATCACTGACCCGCGTGTACGCGGTCGCCTCCGGCAAGGGCGGTGTCGGCAAATCGAGCGTCACCGTCAACCTCGCCGCCGCCCTGGCCCGGCGCGGGCTGTCAGTGGGCGTCCTCGACGCCGATATCTACGGGCACTCAGTCCCCCGGATGCTGGGCAACGACGCCAAGCCGACCCAGGTCGAGCAGATGATCATGCCCCCGATCGCCCACGGGGTGAAGTTCATCTCGATCGGACAGTTCACCGACGGGAACACACCGGTCACGTGGCGCGGTCCGATGCTGCACCGGGCGCTGCAGCAGTTCCTCGCCGACGTCTACTGGGGCGACCTGGACGTACTGCTACTCGACCTGCCTCCCGGTACCGGCGACGTGGCAATCTCCATCGCCCAACTCATCCCGGGCGCGGAGATCCTCGTCGTCACCACGCCGCAGCAGGCGGCGGCCGAGGTTGCCGAGCGAGCCGGCGCCATCGCACTGCAGACGCGGCAGAAGGTCCTCGGCGTCGTGGAGAACATGTCGTGGCTCGAACTGCCCGACGGGTCACGCATGACGCCGTTCGGCGAAGGTGGCGGCGAGCAGGTGGCGCAGCGGCTCAGCCGGATGATCGGCGCGACGGTCCCGCTGCTCGGCCAGGTACCGTTGGAGACGTCGGTGCGTGAGGGCGGCGACGCCGGTGTGCCCGTCGTGCTGTCGGCGCCCGAGTCGCCGGCCGGTGCGGCGTTGGGCGCGATTGCCGACAAGCTGGCCGTACAGCGGCGCGGACTGGCCGGGATGAGCCTGGGCATCGACACCGCACGACGCAACTGAGTCGTCTCCCCGGCGACTGCGGGCGCGTCCGGTCTACGTGGCTTCCCAGTCAGCGGCACTGTGATGCGCGCCGGTGGTGCGCTCCCCCGCCGTCGTATCGGCGGATTCCCCGGCGTCGTCACCTCTGTCGACGCGGCCCGTCCCATCCTGGGCCGTCCCAGGCGTGGACCGCTCGCCCTCATCCGCCAGATCGGTGTAAGTCTTGGGGTCCAGCAGCGAGTCGTCACCGCCCAGCAGGTGCTTGGTGACCAACGCCCGCGGACTGGTCGATCGCAGTTCGTTTAGCTGCTGTAGCGGTTCGCGCAGGTCGTCGAACTCCGGTCCCAGTTCCTTGCGAAGGTCGGCCGTCGCACCGGTCACGTAGTCACGCGCTTTGCGGAACCAGCTCAGCGACGACGAGATCGCCCCCGGCAACCGCTCGGGGCCGAGGATGATGAGCCCCGCGGCGATGAGGATCAGAATCTCGCCCCAGCCGAGATTGGCGAACACGGGTCTATGTCCTAGTCGCCGTCGGGGACGATCGAGCCGGTGAAGGTCCGTCCGTCGCGCCAGTAGGTGAAATCGACCTTCTCGCCGATCTTCGTACCGCGGACCGCCACCGACAGTTCATCCGACGACTCGATCGGCCGGCCGTTGAACTTCGTGATCACGTCGCCCTCGCGGATCTGTGCTCTCTCGGCCGGGCTCCCGGCGACCACGTTGGCGACCCGGGCGCCGAGGACCTTCTGGTTGCGGACGGACGTGGCGGTGAGCCCGATCGACGGGTGGACCACCTTGCCGTGCGCGATGATCGTCTGCGCAATCGGCCGGACCTGATTGATCGGGATCGCGAACCCGAGGCCCATCGAGCCGCCGCTGGTCGTCTGGATCATCGAGTTGATGCCGATGACTCGCGCCTGCGAGTCGACGAGCGGGCCACCGGAGTTGCCGGGGTTGATCGCGGCGTCGGTCTGGATGGCGTCGATCACCGCGTCAGTGTCAGAGTCGTTTCCCGGCGGCAGTGCCAGAGCGCGGTTAACCGCGCTGACGATTCCACTGGTCACCGTTCGGTCCAACCCGAGTGGCGAGCCGAAGGCCACGACGTTCTCGCCGATCTGCACCTTGTCCGAGTCGCCCAACGTGGCGACGGTGATGTTTGCGACGTTGTCGACCTTGACGACGGCGAGGTCGCTCTTCGGGTCGCGTCCGACGATTTTAGCCGGGACCCGGGTGCGGTCGTAGAACACGACCTCGGTCGTCGCCGTCTTGTCCTCGGCGGCCATCGCCACCACGTGGTTGTTGGTGACGATGTAGCCGGCCTTGTCGATGATCACACCCGAACCGGTGCTCGAGGAGCCCGTCGTGCGCACGTCGATCGCCACGACGGCCTTCTCCACGGCACGCACCACCCGCGCGACCATCGACCGCGGTTCATCGCCGCCCTTGCCGGAGTCGGCCGGCAGCGTGACCGTCTGGCCGCGGGACGAATTGTCGTCACCGGCGAAGAACGCGCCCACCAGGGCACCGAGCAGGCCGATGGTTACCGCGAGCGCCGACAGGCTCAACAGTGCCTGCCACGAGATCCGGTGGCCCAAGAGCACCTCGCGCACTCCGAGCTTCGGGCCGGGGTCGACCGGATCGACTGCGTCGGGACGCGACTTGGCGGGGGCCGACAGATGGGCTGGGCTGGCCGGATCGCGCCAGGGGTCGACGGGCTCGGCCGCCACCTCGACCTCGCCGTAGCGGGCGTCGGGATCGCGTGCGAGCGTCTCAGTCGATCCGGACGGGCGGCTGAACGCCTCCGCGAGGACCGGGTCGGGGGCCGCGACGGTCGGCTGGGCGCGCCCGGCCGTGGCCGCCTTGGCACTCGCCTCGGAGTCGAATGAGCCGTCGACGCCGTCGGGCCGACCGAACACCGCGGTGGTGGCCGGGGAGACCGGGGCGTGGCGAGGAGCCGTGGGTACCGGTGCGCGCGGAGGGATCACGCGCTGGGCGGCCCAATTGTCGTTGGTCACTAACGGCCTCGTCGGAAGAATCCTCGTGGGCGCGGCGAACCCTCACCGCGCGACACGAATTGTTGGACATCGAACTCGCTGGTGGGAATCTGCGACAGCTGGCCGAGAAGGCCCAACGGCGCGGTGATGCCGGCTCCATCGGCGCGCAGCGCGGCCCGGGCCGCCTTCTGCGATTCAACCGCAGCGGTGCAGGTGGGACACAGATTCAGGTGGGCGTCGGCGCGGGAGACCGCAGTGGCGCCCAGCTCGCCGTCGGCGTAGGCGGCAACAGCTTCGGGCGAGAGGTGTTCGGTGGAGGCGAACGGCCGGCCGCCAAGCGTACCGGGCTTGCGGTAGTCGGCGTTGGGGCGCACCGTCGGCGATGTCGGCGTCCACCGACCCGAATCGAGAAAGTCCACCACCGCTCCTCCGTGTTGCGCCACCTGCTCAGACCAGCTTATCCGACGCTACAACGATTGCCCGTGCGACGCGGTTCCCGATCCGTGGTCAGCGTGCGGTGGCACACTCGGCGCGATTGGCGACGAGGTAGTCACGAATGCTCTGGCGGCCACGGTGGATCCGACTGCGCACAGTGCCCATCTTCACGTCGAGGGTGGCGGCGATCTCCTCGTACGACAGCCCTTCGATGTCACACAGCACCACCGCGGCGCGGAATTCCGGCGCAAGTCGGTCCAGAGCGGCCTGCAGTACGGGGTCGAGGTTCGCGTCGGCGTAGATCTGCTGCGGGTCGGGGCTGTCGCCGGGGACACGGTCGTGATCCTCGGGCAACGCCTCCATGCGGATCTTCGCGCGTCGGCGCACCATGTCGAGGAACAGGTTGGTGGTGATGCGGTGCAGCCATCCCTCGAACGTGCCCGGCTTGTAGCTGGTGAGCGAGCGGAACACCCGGATGAAAGTCTCCTGGGTGAGGTCTTCGGCATCGTGCTGGTTGCCCGAAAGTCGATAGGCGAGGCGATAGACCCGGTCGGCGTGCTCGGCGACCAGCTCCTCCCACGACGGCATGAGCGCGACGTCGCCGGTGGCGTCGAAGCGCGCAGTGCCGGTGAGGTCGTCGACGGGCCCCGGCAAGGCCGGGGTCTTCTCGACGGGCCGGGTCATCATGGTGGCGCTCGTCCCCTCTCGGCGACCGGTTTGACCGGTCGATTGTCATCCAACTCAACACTGCGGCGTCAAGCGCGTATTCCGCACAGTCACCGTCGGAGTCGATCTTTCGTCTACCTTTACCGACCGAATTGTGGTGCCCGTATGAGTGGCCTGAGTGTTGTCTAAGGATCGGGCGCCCAGGTGGCCTACGCTTTTGAGCGTGACTGACTACAGCTACGTCGAGTCGGCGATCGTCGAGGACGACGCCCTGCTCAGCGCGCGCGCCCGCGCCGACGAATTGGGGGCGCCCACCCCATCGCCCGCGGTAGGCGCGCTGCTCGCGCTCCTGGCCCGCGTGGCCGGCGCCAAGGCGGTCGTCGAAGTGGGCACCGGGGTCGGCGTGTCCGGTCTGTGGCTGCTGGCCGGGATGACCGACGACGGCGTGCTCACGACGATCGATCCGGAGCCGGAGTACCAGCAGGCCGCTCGCGAGGCGTTCGCGGCGGCCGATGTCCCTCTCGGGCGCACCCGCTTGATCAACGGCTCGCCCATCGAGGTACTTCCCCGACTGGCCGACGAGTCATACGAACTCGTCTTCCTCGACGGCGAGGTCCTCGACCATCCGCGTTACCTCGCCGACGCGGTGCGGATCCTGCGCCCGGGCGGCGTTGTCGTGCTGCACCATGCGGGCGCTTTGGACCCGGGTCACACCGGCCCGGTAGCCGATGCCGTGCGAGAGGCCGCGCTCATCGTCGCCGATGACGACCGATTCCTACCGGTCGTGATCCCGCTGGGCGCCGGCATCCTCGCCGCGGCGAAGGCGCGCTAGGAGTTCAGCGGCTAGGAGTACCGCGGCAACGTCGCTGTGGAGGTCCTAGACGTCGGTGGAGAAGCGGATCCCCCCGTCGGGGATCTCCACCCCCGGCCAGATCCGCGCCCCGCGCAGCAATTCGCAGCCCGCACCGATCCTGGCGTTGTCGCCGATCACCGTGTCACGCACGAGCGCACGGGAGCCGATGCGTGCGCCGCGGCCGATGATGCTGCGCTCAACCACCGCACCTTCACCGATGACGGCGTCGTCGAACACCACTGCACCGTCGAGCCGTGCGCGTCGGCCGACCGTGGCGCCCGCGCCGACGACGGTGCCGCCGATCACGACCGCGCCGGGACCCACCGTCGCGCCGTCCTGGACGAGGAACTCGCCGCGTCGGTCCCCGAGCGCTGGCGAGGGCGCGATGCCGCGGACCAGGTCGGCCGAACCGCGCACGAAGTCCTCCGGCGTGCCCATGTCGCGCCAATACGACTGGTCGACGTAGCCCTGGACGTGCCGACCCCGCGAGAGGAGTTCGGGGAAGACCTCGCGCTCCACCGACACCGGGCGGCCCGCCGGGATTGCCTCGATGATCTCGCGTCGGAACACGTAGGTGCCCGCGTTGATCTGGTCGGTCGGCGGGTCCTGGGTCTTCTCGAGGAACGCGGTGACCCGGCCGTTGTCGTCAGTCGGCACACAACCGAAGGCGCGCGGATCCCCAACGCGGACCAGGTGCATCGTCACGTCCGCACCCGATGAGCGGTGCATCGCGAGCACCTCACCGACGTCGGTGCCGCCGAGCACGTCGCCGTTGAACACGAGGATGTCGGGCGCGGTCAGCTCGTCGAGCACGTTGCGGATGCCGCCGCCGGTTCCGAGTGGCTCGATCTCGGTGACATAGCGCAGATTCATGCCCAGCGACTCACCGTCGCCGTAGTACTCCTCGAACACCTCGGCTCGGAACGACGTGCCCAGCACGACGTCGTCGATCCCGGCCGCCTTGATCCGCGACAGCAGGTGCGTGAGGAAGGGCTGGCCGGCGGTCGGCAGCATCGGTTTGGGCGCCGAGAGCGTCAGCGGCCGCAACCGTGTGCCCTTTCCGCCGACGAGGATGACGGCCTGCACGTCGTTGCTCACGACTCTCCTCCTAGTTCCCGTTCGGCCTGCGCCGCACGGTCGAGTTCCCGGCGCGCTGCACGCACGGCGATCCGGGATCGCAGTGCCAGACCGACTCGCAGGCCCCAGCGCAACGGTGCGCGCAGTGCGCCCGGGTTGCGGTCGGCCTGGAAACGGTACGCACTGGCATGGTGTGCCGGCAGCATCAACTCGGGATTCTTGCCGGCTGCATGTCCCTTGGTGTGCAGGATCTCTGCGCTGGGCACGAACACGTTCTGCCACCCGGCCTTGCCGAGCCGATCGCCGAGGTCGACGTCCTCCATGTACATGAAGTAGCGCGAGTCGAATCCGCCGACGGCGTCGAATGCCTCGCGACGGAGCAGCAAGCATGATCCCGACAACCACCCGGCGGCACGCTCGACGTCGGTGCGCTCATCGTCGAGATAGGCGCGGGTGAACGGGTTGTTCTTCCAGACGGCGCCCAACAGCGCATGGCCGGTGCCCGACACGAGTTTGGGGACACGCCGCGCCGACGGGTACACCGAGCCGTCGGGCTCGCGGATCAGCGGTCCCAGCGAACCGGCGCGGGGCCAGCGCTTCGCGGCGGCGAGCAGTTCGTCGAGTGAACCCGACCCCCAGGCGACATCCGGGTTCGCCACGACGATGAACTCCACTGTCGGATCGATCTCTGCAACCGCCCGGTTCACGGCGCCGCCGTACCCGAGGTTCGCGCCGGTGCGGACCAGCGTCACGCGCTCGTAGTCCCGCTCGGCCGCCTCCGGCGCACCGTCGTTGGAGCCGTTGTCGGCAATGACGACTCGCGGATCGGTGCCGGTCGCCAGCGCCAGGGTGTCGAGGAACGACTTCAGATAATCGCCCGACGAGTAGGTCACGGTCACGACGGCGAGCTGATCAGTCACGCCGGACAGCCTAACGAACCAGCGCGTCAATCAGCGCATCGCGCCAGTCGCGCAGCGGGCTCAACCCGGCGTCCGCCCACGACAGTGGCGACAGCACGGAGTACGCCGGACGGGGGGCAGGTCGGGGGAAATCCGCGGTGGTGCACGGCGCGACACGATCGGCGTCGAGCCCATCGGCGGTGAACACCGCCTGCGCCAGGCCGCACCAGGTGGTCCATCCGGCATTCGTCGCATGCAACACAGTGCCGCGCCCGGCGTCGGCCGCGATCAGCTCCCAGAGCCCACGGGCGAGGTCGATCGCGTAGGTGGGCGAGCCGGTCTGGTCGTCGACGACGGTGAGCTTCTCGCGCTGCGCCGCCAGTCGCCGCATGGTGGCGACGAAATCGTTGTCGTCGGGGCCGCCGGTGTAGACCCAGGCGGTGCGCACGATCGTCGCCATGGGGTCGGCGGCACGCACCCGCCGTTCACCGGCGAGTTTGGTGCGGCCGTACACGCTCGGTGGTTCGCCACCGGTGTCGTCGGGCTCATACGGTGCCGTCCGGTCGGCGGGTCGCGGGGCGGCGGGGCCGTCGAAGACGTAGTCGGTGGACAGGTGGACCAGACGTGCACCCGACGCGGCGGTGACTGCCGCGAGGTGGGCCGGGCCGTCGGCGTTGACCACGGCAGCGACCGCCTCATCGGTCTGCGCGTCGTCGACCCGCGTATAGGCGGCACAGTTCACGATGACGTCAGACGGGTCGAGTCGGCCACCGGCCCACCTCAGATCCGCCACCGCAGCCGGGTCGGTGATGTCGAGGTCGGCCGACGAGAGTCCGACGAACTCGACGTCGTCGGGCCTCGTCGATCCCAGTGCCCGGCCAAGCTGACCGGCCGCACCGGTGACGAAGACGCGCATGGTTCCCATCATGGCCGATCCGCCGTGTCCGGCGTTGCGCTCCCCTTCTATCCCCATTTGTCTCAGTAGAGTGGTTCTTGAACTTTCGTAACACTTGCCACTCGAGACACAAGGGAGACCGGCCAGCCGTGGACAAAGCCAGCCCGACGCGTCGCCCGGCGCGCCCCCAAGAGCGCGACGGCCGTCGGCCCGCACCGCAGCAGGTCCCCGGGCGCAAGCAGGGTCCGGCCCGCACCCGCTCCGGCGAGATCCACACGCGCGAACCCCACCCCGCGCAGCCCGTCAAAACCGCACAACCGAAGAAGCGGCCGGCATCGAAGACGCCCCCGGATCAACCACCAGTTGCCACGAACGCGGCGGCGAAGGACCCGCGCCCGAAGGCGCCGAGGCGCACAGCTCCCGCATCGCAGGCGACGCCCAAGGATCGAACGCGACCGACCAGCCCGTCACCGTCGACTCCGCCGCCCACTACGCCTCCGCCCGGTGATCGTCGCAGCCTCTTCGGCGAAGGCGGCGGCCGCAAGGCAGTCCACCGCACGGGCCAGCTCGTCGTCGCCCTGATCTCCGTCGCCACGTTGGCGATCGCCGGGTATTCGTGGCGCTCGACGACCGAGGTGACCAACTCGATCACGCAACTGGCCGGCCTGAACCTCGGCGGCGGCGCCGACGGTGCCGTCGACCTGCTGCTCGTCGGCACCGACTCGCGCACCGACGCCAAGGGCGTACCGCTCACCAGCAAGGAGTTGCGCTGGTTGCGCGCCGGCGACGAGACCGCGACCAACACCGACACCATCCTGCTGATCCGCATCCCGAACAACGGCTCGTCGGCCACCGCGATCTCCATCCCGCGCGACGCCTACGTCGACGTCCCGGGCATCGGGAAGAGCAAGATCAACGCCGCCTATGGCGCAACCAAGGAGAAGGTCCGGCGCACGGCGGTCGAACGGGGCGGCAACCCCGACAAGGCCGAGCGCGACGGTACGCAAGCCGGCCGCAAGGCACTGATCGGCAGCGTCGCCCAACTGACCGGCGTCGAGGTCGACCATTACGCCGAGGTCGGTCTCCTCGGGTTCGCGCTGCTCACCAATGCCGTCGGCGGTGTCGACGTGTGCCTCAAGAACCCGGTGCGCGACGTCTACTCGGGCGCCAAGTTCCGCAAGGGGCGCCAGACGCTGAACGGCCCCAAGGCGCTGAGCTTCGTGCGCCAGCGTCACGGCCTCCCCCGCGGCGACCTCGACCGCATCACCCGCCAACAGGTGTTCATGGCCTCTCTCGCGTCCAAGATGCTGTCGGCAAAGGTCCTCGCCGACCCGAAGACGATGGGCAAGCTGCAGAAGGCGGTGTCGCGGTCGGTCGTCATCGACGACAACTGGGACATCCTGTCCTTCGCCGAGAAGCTGCGCGACCTTTCCGGCGGCAAGGTCCGCTTCGCAACGATCCCGATCGTCACCGAGGAGGGGTGGAGCGAAGAAGGGCAGTCGATCGTGAAGGTCGACCCGAAGGCGGTCCACGAGTTCACCGGCCGACTCCTCAACGGCGACGACGCGAAAAAGAGCGGCGGCAAGGCGTCCTACGCCGTCGATGTCGTCAACGCGGGCACCATCGACGGACTCGCCGCCAACGTGTCGAACATCCTGACCGCCAAGGGATTCGGGCCCGGGAAGACGTCCACGAAGCCGATCAACGAACGCGATTCGATCATCTTCGCCCACAATGCCGACGACGCGACGGCCAAAGAGCTGTCACAAGCCCTGGGTGGCGTGGCTATCCGGGCCGACGAGACCATCCCGCAGCGCCAACTCCGCGTGGTGTTGACCAACACGTACTACGGACCTGGCTCGATCATGGACACCGGGCCCCAGCCGGAGGTGCAGCGCGCCGGAGAGGCGTCACGCCGCGTCGCCGCCCGCGCCGGGTCCTCGCGCGCCCCGATCACCGCGGCCACCGACGGCCCGATGTGCGTCAACTGACCGCGAGTTTCCCGATCTGTGGGGCGTCGGCGCCGAAGTGCCGGTACATCGCCGCCTCCCGCGCCTTGCGACCGCGCCATTCCAGGTAGGGCCCACCCAGCGGCGTGCGGCCGATCACCTGGTAGCTGATCGCGTTGCGGACCCACGCCAGCCCGAAGGCCCAGGGCGGTCGCTGCGGTAGGTGCAGATCGCGCATGCCGCGCGGGCCGAGGAAGCCCTCCAGCATGCTCAGCAGCCGCTCGCGCTCGTAGCGCCCGGCCAGCGCCGGGAACCTGCGGTACTCGAGGTCGGTCTGGACGTCGACGAGTGCATTGGCGAGCCGGCCTCCGGCGTCGGTGACGTCGGCCTGCACCAGTAGCACCGCATAACTCAGCGCGTGCTGGCTGCGCTCGTCATCAAACAGCCAGTCCTCGTCGACGCCGATCAGCCAGCCCACGTACTTCCACAGGTGCATCAGCGCGCGTGAATCCGCCCGGTTCACCGGCACCCCCAACGCCCGGACCCCCATCAACAGGGCACCGGAGAAGAGATTCAAAGTGGCGGCCAGGTCGGCCTGGTTGATCGGCAACCCCCACTCGGCGCTGTCCCAGCGGCCGTTGTGCTCGAAGGAGTCGTTGACCAGGGCGTGCATCAGGCGCACGTGCACGGTCAGCTTCCATCCCTCACCGTCGCGGAGCATCCCGTCGTGTTGGCCGACCGCGACAGCCCACGTCTGGGTCTCGCCGAGCCGACGTTTCGCTGTGGCCGGACGGAGCCCGCCGGTCTGCGCCAACAGGTCGACGGGGCCGCCGAACCGGTATCCGCCGATCAGGCCGAGCTGCAACAGGACGTCGACGGCGTTGCGCCCGAGGCGCCGGTAGACCTGAGCCCCCCGGTTGCACAGGTCGGGGTCGACCCAGGCCGGCGGCTCGCCGACCGTGTCGAAGAACGCGCGCAACGCCGGCGAGGCGTCGTCGGGAGCGCCGTGCTCCAGGGCGTCGTGGAAGTCAGCCATCGCGACCCGATCCGAGTCGTCCGCGGGCCGTCGCATCGCGGCCACCAGCGCTGCTGCGGGCTCGTCACGCTGCATCAGGCGGGCTCGGATGCGCGCCAGCTCGGCGTCGCCGGGCTCATCGAGTCGCCAGTAAGCGCGCAGCATCGCCCCGATCCGACGACCCCGGCGCGGTGCGGCGCCGTACCGTCGCGGAACGACGGAACCGGGCTGCTCAGAACGCGGTCCGGTAGTCACATCAAGCGTCATAATGAAACGATTCTAGTGATTTGTGTCACCCATGGGGAACGAACGACGCGTTAGCCTTCACCTGTGCCTTCGATCACCGACGCGATCCTGACCGCGACACCGGACCCCACGCGGCCCATGCTGACCTTCTACGACGACAAGACCGGCGAGCGGACCGAGCTGTCGGCGCTGACCCTGGGCAATTGGGCGGCCAAGACCGCCAACTACTTCCGCGACGAACTCGGCGTGGCGCGCGACGACACGATCATCGTCGACCTCCCCGAACACTGGCAGACGGTGGCGATCCTGCTCGGCGCCTGGTGGGCCGGGGCGACGGTCGCGTTTGCGGGTGAGGCCGCCGAGGATGCACGGGTCGTGGTCACCTCGCTCGCCCGTCTCGACGACTACGCCGACGCCGAGGAACTCGTCATCGCCTCGCTCGACCCGTTCGGCATGGGCGCGGGCGATCTGCCGGTCGGCGTCGCGGACTTCGGCCCCTCGGTGCGCGTGCACAGCGACAACTTCACCCCCGGCACCGACGCAGCTGCCGCCTTGCGCGATCGGTCGCCGTCGTCGGTGCTGGAGGACGCCCGCGGCGCCGCGGATGCCGCCGGAATCGGCCGTGGCGACCGCGTGCTCACCACTCGGACCTGGAACGACGCCGAGACGGTCGTCGCCAACCTGATCGGTCCCCTGACCGTCGGTGCAGGCCTAGTCGTCGTCGCCCATCCCGATGAGGAGCGGATCGCCGCCCGCGCCCAGACCGAACGCGCGACGACCACCCTGCGCTGAGCACGGTCAGTGCGTGCTCGACAGCACCGCCACGACGACCCCGGCAAGGCTCAACAGCACCACGGTCACCGCCATCACGATGGCCGCCCGGCGCCGTCCCCGCGCCGCGGCATTGACCGCTACTCCGGTGCACACCAGGATGGCGGCGGCGTAGGCGGTGACCCCGAGCGTCCACAGGGCGGGATCGCCCGCGGCGAGGTTCACGGAATCGGACATGGCGCTGATCATGCCAGGAGTGTTCACAATCGGATCACGCCGACGCATCAATGGTGAACCACCCGTCGCCATACCCGCGAGGTCTTCGCTATGTTGTAGATCGTGTCGTTTCGAGTAAAAGTCAGCGCGGCCTCGATGTCCGTGGCCGCGGTCGTCGGAGCCTTCGCCGCCGCACCCGCGCCGTCGGCCGATGCCGATATCCCCGTCCTCTACAACGGCCTGCTGTCCACCACGGGCTGCCTCATCCCGAACTACCAGGTCATCACGACCTGCTCCAAGCTCGAGGCATTGAGCCCTCGCGCTCCGGTCATCTTGAATGTCAACCCGGTCGGCGTGCGCATCGTCGTCCTAGGCGCACGGCTCAACAACAACGGCAGCCTGCCCGGCGTCCTGATCCCCCGCCTCGACGCGGCACTTCAGCTCGCCCGCGGGTTCCCCACCACCGGCATCATCACCACCGGCGGCGTGACCAATCGGCGAGCCGGGCGCAGCGAGGCCGCAGCCATGAAGGACTGGCTGGTCCGCCACGGTGTCGCACCACAGCGCATCGCGACGGAGAACCGGTCTGGCTCGACGGTCCAGAATGCCCGCAACGTCGCGCCGATGCTGCGCGCCGGAGGCGCCACCGGTGTCGTCGTGGTGACGAGCAACGATCACCTGCGCCGTGCGATGGTCAACTTCCGGTCCGCCGTCAACGGTTCGATGCCGGTTGCCGGCGTCGTTCCCGGCCCCGGCAACGGCAGCGGGTCGAGCTCGGGTGGATCCGGCTCGATGGGCTCGAGCTGAGCGCGTCCCGCGCTCAACGCCTCGAGCCCACCGACCTTCGACGCTAGGTCAGCGCAGCAGCGCGCGGCTCATGACGACGCGCTGGATCTGGTTGGTGCCCTCGTAGATCTGGGTGATCTTGGCGTCGCGCATCATGCGCTCCACCGGGAAATCGGTGGTGTAACCGGCGCCGCCGAACAGCTGGACGGCATCGGTGGTGACCTCCATCGCAACGTCGGAGGCCAAGCACTTCGACGCCGAGCTGATGAATCCGAGATTCCCCTCGCCGCGCTCGGCACGGCAGGCGGCCGAATACACCATCAGGCGCGCGGCCTCCACCTTCATCGCCATGTCGGCGATCATGAACTCCACACCCTGGAACGAGCTGATCGTCTTACCGAACTGCTTGCGGTCCTTGACGTAGGCAATCGCCGCGTCGAGGGCGCCCTGTGCGACACCCACCGCCTGCGCACCGATCGTCGGACGCGTGTGGTCGAGCGTGGCCAGCGCGGTCTTGAAGCCGGTGCCCTCGTCGCCGATGATGCGGTCGTCGGGGATCGTGCAGTTCTCGAAGTACAGTTCGGCGGTCGGGCTGCCCTTGATGCCGAGCTTGTGCTCGAGCGGACCGACGGTGAAGCCGGGATCGTCCTCGTGGACCATGAACGCCGAGATGCCGTTGGCACCCTTGTCGGGGTCGGTGACCGCCATGACCGTGTACCAGCTCGACTTGCCGCCGTTGGTGATCCAACACTTGGAACCGTTGATCACCCAGGTGTTGCCGTCCTTGCGGGCGCGGGTCTTCATCGATGCGGCGTCGGAGCCGGCTTCACGCTCGGACAGTGCATAGGAGGCCATCGCCTCGCCCGACGCAATCGACGGCAGCACCTTGGCCTTGAGCGCGTCGTCACCGGAGAGGATCAAGCCCATCGTGCCGAGCTTGTTGACCGCCGGGATCAGCGACGCGGAGACGTCGACGCGGGCGACCTCCTCGATCACGATGCACGCGGCCAGCGAGTCGGCGCCCTGGCCGTCGAACTGCTCGGGGACATGGATGGCGTTGAAGCCGTTGGCGACCAGCGCGGCGCGCGCCTCCTCGGGGAAGCGCGCCTTCTCGTCGACGTCCTTGGCGTAGGGAGCGATCTCCTTCTCGGAGAGCGCGCGGATGGCCTCGCGCAGCGCCTCATGCTCCTCGGGCAGCTGGAACACGTCGAAGTCCGGGTTGCCGAATGCCATTGCCTTCTCCTCCTGGCACGTCGTGCCAACGTCGGTCTGATCCGTTCATCGCGAACGCGGTGCTCCAAGTATTGCCGATCGAAAGCGCCGCGGTGCGCGGACCACCCCCACCCGTGGGATTGCCGGGTGAGCTCCGCCACGTGAAGTGCGATAGGCCACACTGGGAGCATGAGACTTCCCCATGCGCTCGGGCGCTTCAACAAGGTCGTCACCAATCCGATCCAGCGCCAGTGGGCTCCGCACGTCGCGCCGTGGGCGATGGTGTCCCACATCGGCCGAAAGTCCGGCACACGCTATTCGATCCCCGTACTCGCCTGGACCGAGGGCGACCGGCTCTCGATCGTCCTGACCTACGGACCGGGCACCGATTGGGTCAAGAACGTGCAGGCCGCCGGTCGATTCGACATCGTCCGCAAGGGCAAGCAGCACACCGTCGTCGGGCCGCGCGTCGTCCCGTCGGACTCGCCCGACATCGTCAAGGGCGCCCGTGTTGCGGCCCGCGGATTCGAGTACGTCCTCAACGGCACCATCCTCCCCGACGACAAGGCGAATTCATGAAGCTCCCCCGCGGTCTGGCACGGTTCAACAAGCGCGTCACCAACCCGATCCAGCGCCGATGGGCGCCCTACGTCGCACCCTGGGCCATGGTCGAACACGTCGGCCGCAAATCCGGAACGCGCTACAGCATCCCGGTCCTCGCCTGGGTCGACGGCGACAAGGTCTCGATCGTGCTGGGCTACGGCCGCAACAGCGACTGGGTACGCAACGTCGAGGCCGCCGGCGGTTTCGAGATGACCCGACGAGGGCAGCACCTACACGTCGTCAATCCACGCGTGGTCGCCTCGGATTCCCCCGACATCGCCGCAGGTGCGCGCAGTGCGGCCCGTCGCGTCGAGCACGTCCTGACCGGCACCATCGCCGGGGAGACCGCATGAGCCGCGACCCCCTCGACGATTTCACGGTCGAAGAGTTCACCGCCGACGGCAAGACCAGCCCCGTCTATGTGACGGGCAGCGGGCCGGCCGTCATCGTGATCGCGGAGATCCCCGGTATCACCCCGCTGGTCGCCTCGTTCGCCCGGCGCGTGGCCGCAGCCGGCTGCACGGTGTTCGTGCCGTCGCTGTTCGGCGTGGACGGACTCGACCCGGCGAAGCTGGCGCGGCCCGGCACCTTTGCCGACACCGGCCGCGCGGTCGGCAGTCTGCTGCGCAAGGTCTGCGTCAGCCGCGAGTTCACCATCCTCGCCACCGGTCGCACCTCGCCGGTTGTGTCGTGGTTGCGCGCCCTGGCCCGAGAGGCCCACGAGCGGTGCGGCGGGCCCGGCGTCGGTGCCATCGGCATGTGCCTCACCGGAGGCTTCGCCCTGGCGATGGCAGTCGACGACACCATGATCGCGCCGGTATTGTCCCAGCCGTCGCTGCCACTGCGGGTGGTCGGAAACGCCCGCAACATCGATATCTCCGACGACGATCTCGCACGCGTCAAGTCGCGCTGCGCGGCCGGGCTGCAGGTCATGGGCTTGCGGTTCGACGGGGATCCGATGGTTCCCGCGGAACGATTCTCGTACCTGCGCGATCAGCTCGGCGACGCGTTCATCGGCATCGAACTGCCCGGTTCCTCGGCGAATCCCGATGCGCTCCTGCCGGTTCCGCACTCGGTGGTCACCGAGCAGTTGATCGACGAGCCCGGTGAACCCACCCGCGAGGCGCTAGACCGTGTCATTGCGTTCTTCACTGACAAGCTCGGCGTCAGCGCGTGATCGGCACATCGGCTACCGATTCTCACAACACCTACCGTTGCAACCGCAGCAGTCGTGAGGATCTGTAGCTGATGCGTGCAATCCTCCTCGTCGACCCAGCCGGTGACTCCCTGCGCGGCGCCCACGCGCCATTCGCCCAGAACCGCGGACGGATCAGCCGCTATGACCCCGAGGTCTCGGTGTTCTTCGCGCACCCACCCGAGCTCGACGCGAGCGACTGGGCGGACCTGCGTGCGTTGACCGGACCGGGCGGAACGGCGAGCCTGCGCCGACGGCTCTCACCGATACCCGACGATTGGACGCTGCTGCGCACCTTCCACCTGGTCGTGTACAGCAGTGCGGGTCTGGAAACGCGACCCGATGATGAAGCGCTCATCCTGGGACCCGACGACGTCGACGAGATGCTGGCGCTGGTCGCGCAGGCACAACCGGGCCCCTTCGCGCGCCGCACCATCGAACTCGGCCGCTACCTGGGATTCCGCGACGACGACGGGCAGCTCATCGCCATGGCCGGCGAGCGGATGCGACCACCGGGGTGGGGCGAGATCAGCGCCGTGGCCACCGCCGAGCGCGCACGCGGACACGGCTTGGCGGAACGGTTGATCCGGGCGGTCGGCGCGCACATCGTCGCGCGCGGCGACACCCCGTTCCTGCACACCAGCGCCGACAACCCGGCGCGCGCCCTCTACGAGCGCCTCGGGTTCGAACTCGTCGACGAGGTGGACCTCGAGATCGTGCAAGCCGCCGTCTGAAGGGCGCCAACGACTAGTCGCGCAGTTTGCGTCCTTCGGAATCGGGCACCTTGTCCATGAGCATCATGATGCCGTCGATCAGCGGCCAGATCCCGCCAATACCGCAGGTCAGCCACGTGACAGCGATCTGGGCGACAGCCATGCCCGGGTAGCCAAGGTAGAAACGCCCGACACCAAAGCTGCCGAGGAAGATCTGCAGCAACCCCGCGACCAACTTGCTCTTGTCCGACAGCGGGTTGCCCCACTCGTCGACGAGGGGATAGCCAGCGTAGGGCTGCGGGTAGCCGGGCTGCGGGTAACCCTGCTGCGGGTAACCCTGCTGCGGGTAGCCGGGCTGCGGGTAGCCGGGCTGCGGATAGCCCTGCGGGTACCCCTGGTCGGGGTAGCCGGGCTGACCGCCCTGCGGGTAGATCGGCTGATCGCCCTGCGGGTAGATCGGCTGATCGCCCTGGGGGTAGCCGGGCTGGTCACCCTGTGGGTAGATCGGCTGATCGCCCTGCGGGTAGCCCGGAGGCGCCTGGTAGGGCTGGTTCGGGTCAGGCTGTCCGGCAAGCGGGTCAGGTGAAGTCACCAAACCAGCCTATCGCCGTCGGCGACGAACGGTCCACCGCCGCGTGCTGCATCGAAGAGTCGCTGAACCAGATATCGCCGTTGCGCGCGACCGCGGCGTTGTTGCAGAACACCATCGGCTTCCCGTCGACGGTCGTGACGCGTTCGTCGACGGCCCCGTCGTCCGGGTCGACGACGAGAAGGTCGCGATGGGCGTCGGCCACCAACAATCGCCCGTCGACGAGGAGTTCGGGGCGCAACGATTGCACTGCGATCACTCCCCCAACAGGGTCCGCCGCAGCGCTGCGTCCTTATCGGCGACCATGGCGGCCAGATCGTTCTGGAAGTCGACCATCCGCTGGTGCAGGGAGTCATCGGCCGTGGCCAGGATCCGGACTGCGAGCAGGCCCGCGTTGCGGGCACCGCCGATCGACACCGTCGCGACGGGCACCCCGGCCGGCATTTGCACAATCGACAGGAGCGAGTCCATCCCATCGAGGTACTTCAACGGCACCGGCACGCCGATGACCGGCAGCGGGGTCGCCGAGGCGACCATCCCGGGCAGGTGTGCGGCCCCGCCCGCCCCGGCAATGATGACCGAAAGTCCACGCTCGGCGGCGTTCCTCGCATAGTCGAGCATCTGCTGCGGAGTGCGGTGGGCCGACACCACGCCTACCTCGAACGGCACGCCGAATTCGGCGAGCGCCTCCGCGGCGGCAGACATCGTCGGCCAATCCGAATCACTGCCCATGATCAGGCCGACACGCGGCCCCGTCGTCTCACTCACCGTGCACATCCCATCCGTCGGTCCAGGTGGCTGTCGACAACCAGGTCGCCGCCCGTTCGGCGCGCTCACGCACGTCGTCCATCGACGCCCCGGGCGCACCCACGATATTGACATGCCCGATTTTGCGGTCGGGCCGCTCGCCCTTGCCGTAGAGGTGGATCTTCGCATCGGGAATCCGGGCCATCAGGTGGTGGACCCGCTCATCCATCGACATCGACGGTGCCTGCGCGGCGCCCAAGACGTTGGCCATCACCACCGGACCGGCGACGGCATCGGTCGCGCCCAGCGGATAGTCGAGAACCGCGCGCAGGTGCTGCTCGAACTGGGACGTGGTCGAGCCGTCCATCGACCAGTGCCCGCTGTTGTGGGGGCGCATCGCCAACTCGTTGACCACCAGCTCACCGTCATCGGTTTCGAAGAGCTCCATCGCCATCACCCCGACGACGCCGAGCTCGTCGGCCAATCGCAGCGCCATCTGCTGAGCCCGTTCGGCGACCTCCGGGGCCAACCCCGGCGCCGGGGCCAGGACGACGGCGCACTGCCCGTGCCGCTGGATCGTCTCCACCACCGGCCAGGCCGCACCCTGGCCGAACGGGGACCGCGCGACCAGCGCCGACAATTCGCGGCGCATCGGCACCTTCGCCTCGACCATCAGTTGGGCCGACACCTGCGCCTCGTCAAAGACCTCCAGTGCCCGGGTCTGATCGTCGAGCAGCCACACGCCGCGTCCGTCATAGCCGCCTCGGACCGCCTTGATGACGATGTCCCAGCCGTGCCGGACCCCGAACTCGACCAGCGCGTCACGGGCGACTGCACGCTCCCCCGACAGGTCGGCGAAGTCGGGCACCGGCAGGCCGAGTTCCGACAGTCGCCTGCGCATCGCCAGTTTGTCCTGCGCGTAGTGCAGTGCCGCCGACGGCGGCAGCACCGCCACCCCGTCTGCCTCCAGTGCCTTCAGGTGCGCCAGCGGTACGCCCTCGTGGTCAAAGGTGAGCGCCGCCGCACCGGCGGCGGCGCGACGCAGGTCATCAAGGCTGTCGTGGGATCCGAGCACCACGTCGGCACTCACCTGGGCCGCTGGATCAGCTTCATCGGCGGCCAACACCCGCAGACATTGACCGAGGGCGATCGCGGCCTGGTGGGTCATCCGCGCCAGCTGACCACCGCCGACCATTGTGACCACCGGCATCGTCGTAGAGGCTCTGCGCACGCGCTCCATCCTGCCGCATGATTCGGGAGCCGGAAACGCAGCCCGTAGACTAGATCCTTGTGCCCTTCGTCAACGACGTGATCAACGCGCTTCCCGGTCCCCTGCACCGGATCGCGATCCGTCATCGTGAGTTGATCAAGTTCGCCATCGTCGGGGGCACCACGTTCATCGTCGACATGGCGATCTTCTACCCGTTGGCGTTCACCGTCCTGGAGAGCAAGCCGGTGGTCGCGAAGATCATTTCCGGTGTCGTCGCGACGATCCTGAGCTACATCCTCAATCGCGAATGGACGTTCAACAACCGCGGCGGGCGGGAGCGCCACCACGAGGCGCTGCTGTTCTTCGTGATCAGCGGGATCGGCGTGGTTCTGGCCGCCGCACCACTGTGGGTGGCCAACAACGTCTTCAACCTGCGCGAAGCTCCGGCCGGGCTGGAGTTGGCGATCCTCGACTTCTTCCTCGCCTACATCATCGGCAACTTCCTGCAAATGGCCTTCCGGTTCTGGGCGTTGCGCCGTTTCGCCTTCCCCGAGGTGGTCCCGGTCGGCGGCGAGGGTGGTTCCACCGACGTCAGCCCCACTTTGGCCGAACTCACCGATGAGGAACTCGGCCACGCCTGAGCGCCGTCGTCGGCGCGACAGCGGGCACGACGATCGAGAATTCCACCGGGTGCCGCGACGTGAGTTCCAGGCGGCCGCCGTCGGCTTCCACGAGCGCCCGGGCCAGTGACAGACCCACCCCGGTCCCGGTCGACACGCCACCGGTGAAGCCGCGCCGGAAGATCTTGTCGACGAGGTCGTCGGGGACCCCGGGCCCTTCGTCGGTGATCTGCAACCGCAGCATCTCCGCAGACTCCAACGCATCGACGATCACGGTGGCCCGGCCGCGACCGTGGTGCAGCGCGTTGTCCAGCAGCACCGCGAGCGCCTCCCGCAGCCGGCTGGGCTGAGCGGTCCACACGATGGCCGGCTCGGAGGTGCGCGCCACGATCTGCACCCGCCGCCCCGCGGCCGCGAACGCCGGCGCGAAATCAGCGACCAGCGTGACCACCATCGGCCCGATGTCGACGGCACTGGCCGGAGTCGCCTCACTCGTCCGCGACGCGACGACCATTTCGTCGAGCTCCCGCGTGAGGCGGTCGACCTGGCTGGCCGCGGCCTCCGCCTCGGCGACGACGTTCTGGTCCGCGTGCAGCGCCAACTCGTCCAGCCGCAACTGGATGGCGGTCAACCGGCTGCGCAGCTGGTGTGACACCTCGCCGACGATGCCGCCCTCGCGGTCGAGCCGCATCGCGATCTCGGTGTTGGCCGCCCCGAGGGCCCGCGACACGCGGTCGAGCTCGGGTATCCCGTACTCGGGCCACTCCGATCGAAAGTCTCCGCGCGCCATTGCCGACGCCCGGTCCGCCACACGCGTCAACGGGTCGGCCAGGCGCCGCGCGGTTACCGTCGCCACCACGACACCCGCCCCGACCGATGCGAGCACCACTGCCACGACGATCACGACACCGCCGGCCTGGTCGCGGCGCACCTGGCTTGCCGGGATCGCGAGCTCGACGGTGCCCGCCGCGCCCAAGTCGATCGAGTCGACGAACTCGCGCCCGTCGACCGGTGTGCCCAACCGGGTCGTGATCATCGCCGGGGCGGCCCCCGATTGCGCACGCGCGGGGACGTGGTGGGTGATCCGCAACTGGCCTCCGTCGGGCATGAGCAGTCCCAGGCGCGACGAGGTAAGCGCAGCCGGGTCGAGCTCCCCGCCGGGCCCCTCCATCTGGATCAACTCGCCGGCGATGTGCTTAAGACGGAGATCGAGATCCTGGTGGGCGTTGTCGGCGATCCACCACCACGCGATGACCGACAGCGGAACACCGAGCATGACCCCGACGATCAGCAGCATGCCGATCATCGACGTCCGGATGCGGCGGCGCATCAGGCCCCGTGCGGCACGTACGGGTGGTCAGGCATCGAACCGGAAGCCCATGCCGCGCACCGTGATGATGTGACGCGGCCGGTCCCCGACGTCGTCGCCGATCTTCCGGCGCAACCACGAAACGTGCATGTCGAGGGTCTTCGATGACCGCAGGTCGGCCGACCCCCACACCTGTGTGACTAGTTCATCACGGCTGACGACTTGCCCGGGCCGGGCCATGAGGAACTGCAACAGGTCGAACTCGCGGTTGGCCAGGACGACGTCCTCACCGTCGACGAGGACGCGGCGGGCCCTGGTATCCAAGACGATGGACCCGCCGACGAGGACCTCCTCGGCGACGGGCGGGCGGCGGCGCAGCAGGGCGCGCACCCGGGCGAGCAGTTCGGCGAGACGGAACGGCTTGCCGACGTAGTCGTCAGCCCCGGCGTCGAGCCCGACGACGAAATCGACTTCGTCGGTGCGTGCCGTGAGCATCAGCACCGGCAGGTCGGGGCGGCGGTTCCGCAACTCGCGGCAAACCTCCAACCCGTCCATCTTGGGCAGACCGAGGTCGAGCACCAGCAACTCGAACCGCGGGTCGACGGCCTGTTCCAGCGCCGTCGCCCCGTCGCCGACGACGACGCACCCGTACCCCTCGCGGGTCAGCGCGCGCGCCAACGGCTCGGCGATGGCGGCGTCGTCCTCGGCGAGCAAGACCTCGGTCATCGCGCCTGTGCGTTCAGTGCTGCTCGTCGGCATGATCGGTGAGCACCTCCTCGTAGAGCATCGCGTGCACCCTCTCGACGTCGGGAATGTTGTGGAAGGTCAGCGGCTCGTCGGAGGCCGACTCGATCACGAGGGTGCCGGTGCGCAACATCCGGTCCATCAGGCCGTGCCGGAACTCGACGGTGTTGATGCGGGAGATCGGGATGTCAATACCGGCCCGGGTGAGGATGCCGTTGCGGTAGATGACGCGTCGGTCGGTGACCACGAAGTGGGTCGTCGCCCAGCTGAACAGCGGACGCAGGACGCCCCACACCAACGCGAGGCCCCAGAACACGCCCACCGCGGTAAACGCTGCCGTCCGACCGCCGCCGTGCAGCGACGAACCGCTGATGATCCCGGCGAGCACGCCCGCCAGCAGGGTCACGATCGCAAAGATCACGAACGGCCCGACCAGCAGCTTCCAATGCGGGTGCCGGTGCAGGACCACGGCCTCACCGGGTGCCAGGTTGTGTGCGGGATATCCCATGTCCACGAGCATAGGTGCACCCGCGGGCGACGACGGTCAGCTCGGCTCGAAGGTGCTGAATCCGCGCAGGTGCGTGACGTCGCCGGCGGCGATCGCGGTCGTCGTACCGCCGTCGGCGGCCACGAGCAGGCGGCCCTGCCGGTCGACGTCGACGGCCGTGCCGATCAGTTCACGGTCGGCCGGCAACACCAGGCGCACCCGCTGTCCCAGCGTCACGCACTTGCTCCGGTACTCGGCGAGCAACTCGTCCAGGCGCGTCGGCCACAGCGCCAGTTCGACGTCGAGGTCGCGCAGGATCTCGACGACCAGCTCGTCGTCGTCGACCATCCGTCCGGACTCGACGAGGACCGAGGTCGCCTCTGGCACGGGCAGCCGGTCGGCCGTCATCGACGTGTTGATCCCCATCCCGATCACCGCCTGGCCGCCGTTGGGCCCGGCGATGTACTCGGAGAGGATGCCGGCGACCTTGCGCTCGGCAATCAGCACGTCGTTGGGCCATTTCACCCCCAGCGTCACATCGAACTTGGTGGTGCGCGCGAGGGCGTCGGCCACCGCGACGCCCGCGAGCAATGACAGCCAGCCCATGGCCGCCGTCGCACCGCCGACTCCGATGCCGACGGAGAACGTCAGCGCCCCGGTCGGCCCGGTGGTCCACACCCGGTCGTGGCGACCGCGGCCGGCGGTCTGGTGCCGCGCGATGAGCACGCGGCCGTCGATATCCCCGGTCGCCGCTGCTGCGGCAAGATCGGCGTTGGTGGACCCGGTCGATTCGACGACGTCGACCTGGCGCCACCGGGTCCCGGCGAGGTGTTCGAGAAGATCGGACATGCCTGCAACTCTATGCCCGCCAGGCCGCGACGCGCCCGCCATCGCCGCCGCCCCGCGGGGCTGCTGGCGCACCGAGACTGCCGGTCGTTAGCATGAACCCCCATGACCACCGCATCGCAGGACTCGTCGGCCAACGACATCCACACGACCGCCGGTAAGCTCGCCGATTTGCGCAAGCGCCTCGAAGAGGCCAAGCATCCGGTCGGCGAGGCTGCGGTGGAAAAGGTTCACGCCAAGAACAAGCTGACTGCGCGCGAGCGGATCACCCATCTGCTCGACGAAGGCTCGTTCGTCGAGATCGATGCGCTGGCACGCCACCGCTCCACCAACTTCGGTCTCGGCGAGAACAAGCCGCTCGGCGACGGCGTCGTGACCGGCTACGGCACGATCGACGGCCGCGAGGTCTGCGTCTTCTCGCAGGACTTCACCGTGTTCGGAGGCAGCCTCGGCGAGGTATACGGCGAGAAGATCGTCAAGGTCATGGACCTGGCCATCAAGACCGGCCGCCCGCTCATCGGCATCAACGACGGCGCCGGCGCCCGCATCCAGGAGGGCGTCGTGTCGCTGGCGCTCTACGGCGAGATCTTCCACCGCAACGTGCGCGCCTCCGGGGTCATCCCGCAGATCTCGCTGATCATGGGCGCGGCCGCGGGCGGGCACGTCTACTCCCCCGCGCTGACCGACTTCGTCGTCATGGTCGACCAGACCAGCCAGATGTTCGTCACCGGACCCGACGTCATCAAGACCGTCACCGGCGAGGACGTCACGATGGAGGACCTCGGCGGCGCGCACACCCACATGGTGCGCTCGGGTGCGGCCCACTACGTGGCCCACGACGAAGAGGATGCGCTCGAGTACGTCAAGGAGCTGCTGTCCTACCTGCCGAGCAACAACCGTGCCGAGCCGCCGAACAACCCGATCCCCGCGCCCCCGGGCTCGATCGAGGACAACCTGACCGCCGAGGATCTCGAGCTCGACACGCTGATCCCGGACTCGGCCAACCAGCCGTATGACATGCACGAGGTCATCCGCCGCATCCTCGACGACGACGAGTTCCTCGAAGTCCAGGCCGAGCGCGCGATGAACGTCATCGTCGGCTTCGGCCGCGTCGACGGCCTTTCCGTCGGCATCGTCGCCAACCAGCCGACCCAGTTCGCCGGCTGCCTCGACATCGACGCGTCGGAGAAGGCGGCCCGTTTCGTCCGCACCTGCGACGCCTTCAACGTGCCGATCGTGACGCTGGTCGACGTGCCCGGCTTCCTGCCCGGCACCGAGCAGGAGTACAACGGCATCATCCGGCGCGGCGCCAAGCTGCTGTACGCCTACGGCGAGGCGACGGTCGGCAAGATCACCGTCATCACCCGCAAGGCCTACGGCGGCGCATACGACGTCATGGGGTCCAAGCACATGGGCGCTGACGTGAACCTCGCCTGGCCGACCGCGCAGATCGCGGTGATGGGCGCCTCGGGAGCCGTCGGCTTCGTCTACCGCAAGGAGATCAAAGAGGCCACCGCACGCGGTGACGATGTCGACGCCCTGATGCTGCGGCTGCAGGAGGAGTACGAGGACACCCTCGTCAACCCCTACGTCGCCGCCGAGCGAGGATACGTCGACGCCGTCATCCCACCCAGCCACACCCGCGGGCAGATCGCCAATGCCTTGCGGCTGCTGCAGCGCAAGATGGTCGTCATGCCCCAGCGCAAGCACGGGAACATCCCGCTATGACCGAGCAGCAGGAGGACACGGCGCCCGCTCCCCAGAAGCCGCCGGTGGTCAAGGTCGAGAAGGGCAACCCGACGCCGGAGCAGGTCGCGATGATCACTGCGATCATCGCCGCCAAAGCCGCCGGTGGCGGTCCGGCCGTCCCTCCGACCCGCGACGAATGGGGCCGTCCGGTCGACCGGCTGCGTCCGCATTGGGCGTCGGCGACGAGTTTCTGCACGCAGCCCTGGTGACCGGCGGCCCCGAGGTCGTCCTCGGTTCCGCTTCACCGGCGCGGCTGCGCGTGCTGCGCCAAGCCGGGCTCGAGCCGCGCGTCCTGATCGCCGACCTCGACGAGGATGCCCTCGTCGCGGAGCTGGCCGCTGCGCCGCCCACCGAGATCGTCACCCGTTTGGCCGCCGCCAAGGCCGACGCCCTCATCGCACGTGTCGACTCCCCCGACGCGGTGCTGCTCACCTGTGACTCGATGCTGCGCATCCGTGGCGAACTCGTCGGCAAACCGCACACCCCCGAGGTAGCGCGGCAGCGGTGGGTACAAATGTCGGGCCAGTCGGCGAACCTGCTCACCGGTCACTGCATCACCCGCATCGTGGACGGCACACCTGTCGACCGGGCCGCCGACTGCGAATCCACCGAGATCCGCTTCGCCACCGTCGACACCACGACCATCGACGCGTACGTGTCGACCGGTGAGCCGCTCGCGGTGGCCGGCTCGTTCACCCTTGATGGCTACGGCGGCTGGTTCGTCGACGGAATCGACGGCGACCCGTCTTCGGTGATCGGCATCAGCCTGCCCCTGACCCGTCGCCTACTGGCCCGGGTCGGCGTCGACGTCACCGCGCTGTGGTCACCGCGCTCGCGGTAGTCTCGCAGGCACAGCCCCCCGCGCGACGAAAGGCTCCCCAACATGGGCGTCGAACTTGACCCGAACCCGGCCTTCGCCTCCTACGCCCATCCTGAGCGTCTGGTCAGCACCACCTGGCTCGCGTCCCATCTCGGCACACCCGGGCTCAAGGTCGTCGAGTCCGACGAGGATGTGCTGCTCTACGACATCGGTCACATCCCCACTGCGCAGAAGATCGACTGGCACTTGCACCTCAACGACCCGGTCACCCGGGACTACATCGATGGCGAAGCATTCGCCGAACTGATGCGCGCCAAGGGGATCAACCGCGACGACACCGTCGTGATCTACGGCGACAAGAGCAACTGGTGGGCCGCGTATGCCCTGTGGGTGTTCACCCTGTTCGGCCATCCCGATGTCCGCCTGCTCGACGGTGGGCGCGACGCGTGGATGTCGGAGGACCGCGACTCCTCCCTCGACGTCCCGGAGTACCCGCGCAGCGACTACCCGGTGGTCGCGCGCGATGACTCGGCAATCCGCGCCTTCGCCGACGAGGTCCTGACCGCGCTCGGCACCGAACCGCTGATCGACGTCCGGTCGCCGCAGGAGTACACCGGCGAGCGCACCCACATGCCCGATTATCCGGAGGAGGGGGCCCTGCGCGGCGGACACATCCCGACCGCGGTGTCGATTCCGTGGGCCAAGGCTGCCGCGCCCGACGGCCGGTTCCGCTCGCGCGCCGAACTCGACGAGATCTACGCCGGATTCGACCCGGCCGAGCCGACTATCGCCTACTGCCGCATCGGCGAGCGGTCCAGCCATACGTGGTTCGTACTCACCCATCTCCTCGGTTTCGACAAGGTCCGCAACTACGACGGCTCGTGGACCGAATGGGGCAACCGCGTGCGCGTGCCGATCGTCGTCGGCGACGAACCGGGCGGGGTTGCGTGACCGGCCTGCCCGCACCGCTGGCCGAGATCGTCGACGATTTCGCCGCCCTCGCCGAGTCCGACCGGGCGACGCTGCTGCTCGAGTTCGCCGACGAGTTGCCGCCTCTGCCCGACGACTTGGCACCCGAGGCGATGGAACCGGTCCCCGAATGCCAGTCGCCGATCTTCCTGTCCGTCGACGCGTCGGACCCCACCTCGGTGCGCCTGCACTTCAGCGCCCCCCGTGAGGCACCGACGACGCGGGGGTTCGCCGCGATCCTGCACCAGGGCCTCGACGGTCAGCCCGCCGACGCGATCGTCTCGGTGCCCGCCGACTTCGGCTACGAGCTGGGCCTGGCATCGGTTGTCTCACCGCTGCGGCTGCGCGGCCTGGCGGGCATGCTGGCGCGCATCAAGGCCGCGATCGCGCGCGCCGGGTAGCCACGCGCGATGGACTTCCTGCAGATCCTCGACCTCCCGCTGCGGCCGGGCGGACTCGTGGAGTGGACGCCGGTGCTGCACGGATCGGCGCAGTTGAGCGCCGACCCGCGCCCGACGTCGCACAACCACGAACAGCATCTGCGCGACGCATTGGACTACCAGGCGATCACCGGTCACACCGGCGGTCGCGAAGCGTGGCTGGGGGTCTCGATCGAATTCGACGAGCCGCTGTCCATCCCCGCGATCCGCCTTGCACTGGCCGCCTGGATCGACCGACACGAGGTGCTGCGCAGCCACGTCCTCGAATCGAAGACAGCACGCACCGATGGGATCGGCGGTGGGTTGCGCCGCGTCACGGCCCCGCCGGGCTCGGTGTCGGTGACGATGACCCGCGTCGGCTGGTACCACGACGAAACACTGCTCGTCGAGCAACTGGCCGGCTGGTTCGACCGCGGCACCGCACCGGTGTGGTGGCCCGCGTACCGCTTCGCGACGGTCGGGCGGGAGGCCTCGTTCACGCTGCTCTTCGCCGGCGACCATTCCCTGCTCGACGGCTATTCGCTCGTCATGTCGGTGCCCGAGCTGCGCGCGCACTACCAGGCCGCAGTGGTCGAGGTAGGCCGTCGCGGTCCCGATGTCCCACTCCCCGAACTTTCGCCGGCGCACACCGTCGGCAGTTACATCGATTACAGCGGTATCGAACGGGAGGAGGCCGATCGTGCCGACGCCGACCACCCGGCGGTGCGCGCCTGGGCGGCGTTCCTCGCCGACGGGATGCCGCGGTACCCACGACTGCCCGACGGGGCCCCACTGCCCGAGCACACGCACCGCCTGCCCGAGCACGCGCACGGGTTCGCCGCCAGCGGTTTCGAGGGAGGTGCCGATTCCGCTGCCGGACTCGAGCCGCAGTCGTCCTATTACGCACTGCTTGCCGATGACGCAACGACCGAGGAGTTCACCGCCGTGTGCGCCGCCGCGGGTACCACCCTGTTCGCCGGGGTGATGGCGGGACTCGCCCTAGCGTCGTGCGAGCGTCTCATCGCCGCCGGTGACGTCGGGCCGGCGCAAGACCCGCCCACCCGGTTTCGCGCCGTCCTGCCGCGACACACCCGAAACGAGCCGCAGTGGTTGTCTGCGCTCGGCTGGTTCGTGTCGCTGTCCCCATTCGACCTCGACATCGCCGGGGCCGCCTCGTTCTCGGAGATGGCGCAGCGGGCGGCCGCGGAGTTGCGGCGGGGACGGGTCGGCGCTTCGTTGCCGTTACTGCGGGTCGACGAGCTCCTCGGTTCCACCGAGTCGCCGCAGTTCGCCATCTCCTACCTCGACACGCGCTCGTCCCCGGGGGCCGAACACGACGACGCCGGTGGGGCGCGCGTCCTGCGCAGCCACCGCTACGCCGACGAGGAGGTGTACCTGTGGATCAACCGCACCCCGGCGGGCCTGCGGGTGTCCGCGCGTCACCCGAGCGCCCTCGACGAGGATGTGCGGGGCCTGTGCGCCGCGTTCGCCAAGGTCATCGAAGATGTGGTGACGCGCCACTGAGGAGCACACAGGGCCTAGTGTGATGTGCGATACGCACACCTTTAGAATCGCCAAGGAAGCGCACACCCGCGCCGATGCAGCAGGAGACTACGTGCCCAAGACAGCCAAGATCACCAAGGTCCTCATCGCCAACCGCGGTGAGATCGCCGTCCGCGTCATCCGCGCCGCCCGCGACGCCGGCATCACCAGCGTCGCCGTCTACGCCGAGCCCGACGCGGATGCCATGTTCGTCCAGCTCGCCGACGAGGCGTTCGCCCTCGGCGGCCAGACGTCGGCCGAGTCGTACTTGGTCTTCGACAAGATTCTCGACGCCGCGAAGAAGTCGGGTGCCGATGCGATCCACCCCGGCTACGGCT
>DLKD01000072.1 GCA_002477755.1 Gordonia sp. UBA7599 | reverse complement strand
CAGACAGCTTGACAACTACCGGGCTGACGCTGACTTGACGAAACCGCGCAGGGTTCATGACACCAAATGAAGATCGGGCCGGATCACCTCGCGGTGATCCGGCCCGATTCCTTGCTAGTCACAACCGACTACGGGGTGTTCCACCACGTCCAGAAGGCGCGGATGGTCTCACCGCCGCGGCAGTTGCTGTAGCCGATGTAGGCGCCGACTGCGGCACCGGCAGCGATGCCCCAGAACGCACCGACGATCACAAAGAAGCCGATGAGGCCTCCGACGATCGCACCGACGAGAACCGACGGAGCAGCGCACGACCAGTTGTTGTTGGCCTTCGTGACGAGGTTGTTCCAGGCCTGGGCCTTGGTCATCTTCGCCACGTTGTGCTTGAAGGCGACATCGTTCTTCGCAACCTTGGCGACCTGGGGCTTCAGGTCCACGGACTTGGAGTCCGACGCGACGACGGCCTTCATCGGGATCGTCTTGCCGGCCACCTGGTGGCTCGTCAGGCTGATGCGCTCGGTCGTCACGCCGAGGGCGTTGCGGACCATCAAGGTGTCACCGGACTGCTTGAAGGTGCCCTTGTTGAGCTGCAGGTGAATCGTGTCGTAGTCGGCGCCGGTCAGGACACCCCGGACGTCACCGGTGCCGAGCATGGCCCGCGGGGCGGCGTTCGCGGTACCCAACGGCACGACGAGCAGTGCGGCGAATGCTACCGCGAGCATTCCCATAATCGAGGCAATGCGCTTCAATGAACTCCCCTTTCGATGGCCTGCAGAAAACCTGCAGTATCGCGATTCAAGCACAGGAAGGTCACGGACGAACGTTTTACGCGCGAACACGGGACAACTGTCCCGATTTCACACGTGTCGGGCCGGGTCCCGGAAAGGACCCGGCCCGAGGTTCACCCGTGGCGAACCGGCTGTTATGGCGCGCTGAGCCACCGCTGGCCGGCGCGGATCGTCTCGCCACCGCCGCAGTTGCTGTAGCCGATGTAAGCACCGATCAGGCCACCGATGACCCAGCCCACGAAGAAGACGAAGAATCCGATGATGGCACCGACCGCGATGGCGGGCAGAGCGCAGTTGAAGTTCTTGTTCGCCTTGTTGACCAGGTCGTTGTAAGCCTGGGCCTTCGTCATTCCCTTGACGTTGTGCTTGGCGACCTGCGTCTTCGTGAAGTGCGGCGTCAGCTCGGCCGACTTGCGGTCAGCGGCAACCCGAGCGGAAACCGGGACACTCTTCCCTTCCGACTTGACGACCAGCGGAATACGGTCAGTGGTCTTGCCCAGAGAGTTGACGATCGCCAGCGAATCACCCTGCTGCCTGAAGACGGAGTTGTGGAGCTTCACGGACACGGTTTGGTAGTCGTTCACGAGCGAGATCTGGGCGTCGCCGGCCTTGACCGCGGCGGGAGCCGCATTCGCGGTGCCCAGGGGGACCACCAGCAGCGCCGCCACGGCCGCCGCCAGCATTCCCAACACTGAAGTAATTCGGTTCATGTTCACCCCTTCTACGTGGCTGCAGCGAATCTGCAGTTCGCCGATCAAAACACAGCGTGCTCTCAGATTTGAGATGAGTCATATTTGACCGATTCGCACGCCCAAAAAGGCGGATATTCAACCGCCATAAAAGGGACTAAATGCGCACTTCCGACGCGTATTCGTCACGCCTGGGGAAGGCGGGCACCACCCTTGCGCTTCACCGGATTGGACGGCGGCGGGACGACAGGCCCGATATCACCGTCGGGAGCGGTGTCCAGATCGACGATGACCGGCGCATGGTCACTGGGCTTGGTCCCCTTGCGCGCCTGCCGGTCGACAAATGCCGCCGCGACGCGCGGTACGACGTCGGCACCGGCGAGGATCAGGTCGATGCGCATCCCGAGGTCCTTGTGGAACATCCCGGCGCGGTAGTCCCAGTAGCTGAAGACCCGCTCCCCCGGCCACCGCGCACGGATGACGTCGACGAGTCCGGTGTCGACGACCGCGGCCAGCGCCGCCCGCTCCACATCGGTGACGTGCGTGTGCCCGGCGAAGGCCGCCGGATCGAACACGTCGTCGTCGGCGGGGGCGATGTTGATATCGCCACACACGATCGTCGACGACGGGCCCGCACTCAGTACCGCGTCCCGTAGCGCTTTGAGCCAGGTCAATTTGTAGTCGTAGTGGTCAGAGCCGACTTCGCGCCCGTTGGGCACGTACAGGGAGTAGACGCGCACCCCGTCGCACACCGCCGAGACGGCACGCGCCTCGACCGATTCGGGGTCGGGATAACCGGGCGTGCCGGGGAAGGCCTTCTCCACGTCGTCGAGTCCGACCCGCGAGAGCAGCGCCACGCCGTTCCACTGCCCCTGCCCGTGGTGGGCCCACTCATAGCCCAGCGCGTCGAGGTCCGCCCCGACGGCGTCGGCGAAACCCGCATCGTCGAGCTTCGTCTCCTGCAGGCAGACGACGTCGGGACGGCGCTGCTCCAACCACGGCAGGAATCGCGGCACCCGCGCTGACAGGGAGTTCACATTCCAGGTCGCAACACGCATGGCTTCAAGTTAGCGTGCAGATACCCGAACCCATGAACGGCGGCTAGATGCACGACGAGCCAGATCCGGGCGTGCCGCGCAGCGCTGCCGGCCCGCGCGCTGAGTCGTTATGGGCGGGGCGCCTCATCGTCGGCATCGCCATCCTGGTCTTCGCCTTCACCTTGCGCACCGCGGTGACCTCACTGGTCCCTCTGCTGACTCGCGTGGCCGCAGACCTCGGGTTCGGACCGACAACCATTGGCTTCGTCGCCATGATGCCGACGGTGATGTTCGGCCTCGCGGGCTTCGTCTCTCCCCCGCTGACCCGACGATTCGGCCTCGAACGCGTCGCGTTGGGGGCGGTGATCGCCACGGGTGTCGGGATCGCCGCACGAGCGGGCTCCGGGTCCGCAGCCATGCTGCTGGTGTGGTCGGGGCTGGCACTGGGCGGCATGGGAATCGGCAACATCATCATCCCGCCACTCGTCAAGCGGTACTTCGGCGACCGAATCGCCCTCCTCTCAACCGCCTACATCACGTGCGTGCAATTAGGCACCGCCGTACCGGCCGCCCTGGCGGTCCCCGTCGCCGAGGCCCACGGCTGGCGGATCTCCCTGGGCATGTGGGCACTGATCCCGGCCATCGCCGTTCTCCCCTGGATCAGCGTCGTACGCGCCCGTCATCGCCACGACCTTGCCGACCACACGGCACTGCCGCACGGCCGGGTGCGCGGTGTGTGGCGCTCGCCGCTGGCCTGGGGTCTGACCGTGATGTTCGGCATGACGGCGTTGGTGACGTACGCGCTGTTCGCATGGCTCCCGGTGTTGCTGATCGACGCGGGCGGAAGCGAACGACTCGGCGGAAACATGATCGCCCTGTTCGCAGCCCTTGGCTTCGCTGGCACGCTCGTCGCACCGTCGATCTGTGCGCGGTTCCGTAATCCGTTCGGCTTCGCGCTGGTCTTCGCGGCCCTGCTCGTCGTCGGCATGGTCGGCTTTCTAGTGGCACCACTGGCCGCCCCGTACCTGTGGATCTTGCTGCTCGGCCTCGGGCCGACGACCTTCCCGATGGCGCTCACGTTGATCAACCTGCGTACGCGGACCGACGAGGAGTCGGCCGCTCTATCTGGGTTTACCCAGGGCACCGGATATTTGCTGGCGTGTTCGGGACCGGTGCTATTCGGCGTACTGAACGAGATGACCGGCAGTTGGGCGTGGTCGATGGGCTTTCTGTTCGCCGCCGTCGGGGCTCTCGTCGCCGGCGCCGCTGTCGCCTGTCGCCCGGGATACCTGACTGTGCGGGCTTGACCGCGCGAGCCCGACACCGCCAGCAGGCAGGGACTTTCGGACTGATATCCGCAAACTCTGGATCGAGTCAAGAAAAGGGTCCATACTGGAAACGTGCCGTCGACCGATGAGCTGACGCAGGCGCTGCGCGCCGCGGATCTGCGTGTCACGCAACCCCGCGTGGCGGTACTCGACGCCGTCCACCGCAACCCGCACGCCGACACCGACAGCGTTCTCACGACCGTCCGCGCGGACCTGCCCACCGTCTCGCGCCAGGCGGTCTACGACATCCTCGCCGCACTGACCGAGTCCGGCCTCGTCCGCCGCATCCAGCCCGCGGGCACCTATGCCCGCTACGAAGCGCGCGTCGGCGACAACCACCACCACGCGGTGTGCCGACGGTGCGGTGCCATCAGCGACATCGATTGCGCCACCGGCCAGACACCCTGCCTTGACGGCCCCGCCCCCGACGCATTCATCGTCGACGAGGCGGAGGTCATCTACTGGGGCACGTGCGCGACGTGCTCGACCACAGACTTCTCCGAAGAAGAATTCACCAAAGAAGATTCAGCCCTCAGCCAGTACCGAAAGGACCCGAAATGACTGATGCCGCCGAGCTCGACGCCGTCAATGCCTCCGACGCCAGTTGCCCCGTGATTCACGGACTCACCCGCCCCACCGAGGGGTCGGCGAACCAGGAGTGGTGGCCCAAGCGTCTCAACCTGCGCATCCTCGCGACGCACCAGCCCGTGTCCAACCCGATGGCAGGCGAGGACTTCGACTACGCCAAGGAGTTCGAGTCGCTCGACCTCGAAGAGGTGAAGGCGGACCTGCGCGCCGTCATGACCGACTCGAAGGAGTGGTGGCCCGCCGACTACGGCAACTACGTCGGCAACATGGTCCGCATGACGTGGCACGCTGCGGGCACCTACCGCGTCCAGGACGGCCGCGGCGGCGCCGGCAACGGCCAGCAGCGCTTCGCCCCGCTCAACAGCTGGCCCGACAACGTCGGCCTCGACAAGCCGCGCCGCATCCTGTGGCCGGTGAAGAAGAAGTACGGCCGCAAGCTCAGCTGGGCCGACCTCATCGTCCTGGCCGGCAACGTCGCCATGGAGAACTGCGGGTTCGAGACGCTCGGCTTCGGCGGCGGCCGCGCCGACCAGTACGAGGGCGACGACGAGACCTACTGGGGTCCGGAGACCACCTGGCTGGGCGATGAGCGCTACACCGGCAACCGCCAACTGGAGAATCCCCTTGCTGCGGTCCAGATGGGCCTGATCTACGTGAACCCCGAGGGCCCCAACGGCAACCCGGATCCGCTGGCCGCGGCGGCCGACATCCGCGAGACGTTCAAGCGCATGGCGATGGACGACGTGGAGACCGCGGCCCTGATCGCCGGCGGCCACACCTTCGGCAAGACCCACGGCGCCGGTCCGGCCGACCTCGTCGGCCCCGAGCCCGAGGCCGCCCCCATCGAGCAGATGGGCCTGGGTTGGAAGAGCAGCTTCGGCTCCGGCGACGGTGCCGACACCATCCAGTCCGGTCTGGAGGGCGCCTGGAACAGCACCCCCACCACGTGGGACAACAACTTCTTCTGGACCCTGTACGGGTACGAGTGGGAGTTGGGCGAGAGCCCGGCCGGTGCCAAGCAGTGGCACCCGAAGGACGGCGCGGGTGCGACGAGCGTCCCCGATGCCGCCGACCCGACCAAGCGGCACGCACCGATGATGCTGACCACTGACATCGCCCTGCGCACCGATCCGGCCTACGAGAAGATCACGCGCCACTTCCTGGACAACCCGCAGGACTTCGCCAGGGAGTTCGCCAAGGCGTGGTTCAAGCTGACCCACCGCGATATGGGCCCGCTGTCCCGCTACAAGGGCTCCGAGGTCCCCGACGAGGTGTTCATCTGGCAGGATCCGATCCCCGAGATCGACTACACCCTGGTCGGACCGTCGGAGATCGCTGACCTGCGCAGGCGGATCGTCGACTCGAAACTGACCGTCGAACAGCTGGTGTCGACGGCGTGGGCGTCGGCGGCGAGCTACCGCAACAGCGACAAGCGGGGCGGCGCCAACGGTGCGCGCATCCGCCTTGAGCCGCAGCGGAGCTGGGAGGTCAACCAGCCCGAGAAGCTCGCCAAGGCCCTGTCGCGGCTGGAGAAGATCCAGGCCGAGTTCAACGCCGCACAGGACGGCGCGACCCGCATCTCGCTGGCGGACCTGATCGTGCTGGCGGGCGGCGTCGGCGTCGAAGAGGCGGCCCGCAAGGCCGGTTACTCGATCAACGTGCCGTTCCACCCGGGCCGCAACGACGCGACCGCAGAACAGACCGATGTCGAGTCCTTCGAGTACCTCGAGCCCAAGGCCGACGGCTTCCGCAACTACCGCGGTAAGAGCGCCGAACTGCAAGGCGAGTTCCTGCTGGTCGACAAGGCCAACCTGTTGGGCCTGTCCGCTCCGCAGATGGCCGTCCTCGTCGCGGGTCTACGCGTGCTGGGCGCCAACTACGACGGATCGAAGGCGGGCGTGTTCACCGAGAGGCCGGGCACCCTGACCAACGACTTCTTCACCACCATCACCGACATGGATGTCACCTGGTCGAGCAAGGACGACGAGGAGGAGGTCTTCGTCGGGACCGTCGGAGGCAAGAAGAAGTGGCTCGGCACCCGCGTCGACCTGGTCTTCGGCTCCAATGCCGAGCTGCGCGCACTGTCGGAGGTCTACGGTGCCGACGACGCCGCGGGCAAGTTCGTCGATGACTTCGTCGCCGCCTGGGTGAAGGTCATGGACAACGATCGGTTCGACCTGCACAACTGATATCGACGGTGGGCCGGGTTACCGTGACGGAGTGAGCATGCACTCCCACGGTGACCCGGCCTCTTCCATTGACGCGCGCGAGCATTGGGAAGAGTTCTACGACGGCAAGCGGCCGTGGTCGGGCAAACCCAACGCGATCCTCGTCGAGGAGATCGGTGACATCGATGCCGACGGTAAGGGCGCCCTCGACCTTGGCTGCGGATCGGGCGCCGATGCCATCTGGCTCGCACAACAGGGCTGGCGGGTGACAGCCGTCGACATCGCCGACGCCGCCCTGGCCTCCGGTCGGGCGCATGCCGCCGACGCTGGCGTGGCCGACGACGCGATCACCTGGCGGCGATCCGACCTGGGTGCCGAGTTCCCCAACGGCACCTGGGACCTGATCAGCGCGTTCTACCTGCACTCCACGGTGACGCTGGAGCGCGCGGCCATCCTGCGCAAGGCCGCGGCGGCCGTGAAGCCCGGGGGCACGCTGCTCGTCGTCGGGCATTGGGCCATGCCGTCGTGGCGGTTCGACGGCGATCCCCCGGCCTTCCCGAGCACCGACGACGTGCTCTCCGACGTCGGCGCGGACGAGTCCTCACCGTGGACCGTCGTGCGCACCGGGCTCTCCGAAGTGCCCATGACCGACCCCGACGGCAACCCCTGCACGCGCACCGACAACGTCGTCCACCTGCGCCGGGACGAATAGACCCTTTCGCTTGGCGCCAAACAGGAGGATCGTCGTAGGTGGAATTGGGAATGCATGGAATGGAGCTCACCTACGGAGAGGAGTCCGGACATGATTGCCAAACCACTTCTCGCGGCCGTAACCGCAGTCGCGACACTCGCGCTTGGAGCCACCACGGCGATTGCGCCCACCGCGCACGCGCAAGAGATTCGCCACATCGCGAGCAATGCCTGCTGGAGCATCAGCCCCAACGTCGTCGACGCCCCATACCGCGGGCGGATCACCACCACGCAGTGGCTGCCCACCGAGCGGGGCCACCTCACCGTGTACATCGAGCACACGGCATCGATCTTCGGCTACCGGACACGGCCGCAATTGGCCTGGCACAACCTGACCTCCGGCGCGCGCGGCCACGTGGGCACGACGGCCTACAGCAACCCTCTGGGTGAGGGTGCCTCGGTCAGCAACTTCTGGACCGGACCGGGAAAAGTGCACCTCACGATGCTCACCACCAGTAACAACAGGGTGGTGACGGTGCGTTCGACGGTCTGCTCGACGACGGTGCGGGTCTACTGAGCCGTCAGCCGGTGCGGCGCAACGCGAGGACCGGGATGGTGCGCACACCTTCGGTCTTCTGCGCGTACTCGGCGAATCCCGGATACCGCTGCGCCTGTTCGGCGTAGGCGAGATCGCGACGGTCGCCAGTGATCTCGTCGACGGACACCGCGTACCGCTGCGTCCCCCGCTCCACCTCGGTGGTGCCCGCGGCCAGCAGGTTGTAGTACCACTCCGGGTTGGTCGGCGCACCGGCCTTCGACGCGAAGATGTAGATCACGTCCGGGTCGTCGTCATCGGGTAGGTACATCAAGGGCACGACGCGCTGCACTCCCGACTTGCGGCCGCGGTGGTGCACCAGCACCATCGGCGCCCCCTCGAAGGGTCCTGAGACACGGCCTTCGTTCGCACGGAACTCCTCGACCACCCCTGCGTTGTAGTCAACCATCGTCGAGCCTCGCTTCCGCCGCGTCGGCGTGCCGACCATTTTGCGCCGTCGTCGCGACCATTCTGCGCCGTCGGCGTGCCGACCACTACCGATTACTGCGACAACGCATCGACCAGCTGTCCGCACCACGTCGCGACGACCTGCTCGCGACGACGAGAATCGTCGGAGAGCGTGTCAGCCAGGCCAAGCCCGCGCGCGAGGTCGAGTGTCACCTGCGCCAGGCGGTGCGCATCCGGGTGCACGCCCGCCGGATCGAGGCCGGCGACGGTGAACCTGTGCGCCGCCCGGGCGAGCTTGGCCTCCAACGGCAGGATGACTTCCCGCAACGCCGGGTCCGACGCGGCGGCCGCCCAGACCTGCAACGCCGCCTTGAACTGGGTACCGGTGTAGATGGCGACGGCCTTGTCGACGACGGCGTTGACGCGGGTGTCGAGGTCATCGGGGACATCCGCCAACACGACAGACGCGTCGGCGGTCATCGTCTCGAACATCTGCTCCATGACGGCGGTGATCAGCGATTCCCGCGTCGGGAAATGGTGCTGTGCGGCCCCGCGCGACACACCGGCGGCTTCGGCAACGGCAGCGACCGTCGTCGCCGACCAGCCCTGCGTGGCGAGCATGTCGATGCACTCGTCGAGTAGGCGTTCACGCGTGGCGCGGGACCGTTCCTGTTGCGGTTGCCGCGCGGCAGTCACCGACTCGAATCCCAGCTGGGCCGCTGCTTCGTGAGGAACGCGGTCATGCCCTCGCGCGCGTCATCGGAGGCGAACAGTGCGGCCGACTCCGCAGCGCGCCGGGCCGCGAGTTCCTCGAACCCGTCGAGAATGGCCGCGGTGGTCAGCGCCTTGGACGCCGCCAGCCCCTGCGGGGAGGCTTTCCGGACCCCGTCGAGAACTTCGTCGACGAGATCGGTCAACTCCTCGTCGCTCGAAGCCGCCTGCGTCACCAACCCGATCCGCTCGGCCGTGGCCGGGTCGAACTTCTCTCCGGTGAGGAAGTAGCGTCCGGCCGAGCGCGGGGTCATCTTCGGCACGAGTACGACCGAGATGATCGACGGCGCCAACCCGAGTCGGGCCTCGGTCAGTGCGAAGGTTGCCTCGGGCCCCACGAACGCCATGTCAGCGGCACCGACGAGCCCGAAGCCGCCGGCGCGCACATGACCGTTCGCGACGACGATCACCGGCTTGGGCATCGTCAGCATCGACCGCATCATTCCGACCATCGACGAGGCACTCTCGGCGGTGGCCTCCTCCGGGCTCAGGCCGCGGCCCAGTGCCTCACGAAGGTCCGCACCGGCGCAGAACGTGCCCCCGCTGTGGGTGAGGACGACCGCGCGGACCGCGTCGTCGGCGGCCGCCTCGGTCAGCGCTGCGGACAACCCAGCGACGAGCGTCGACGAGAGCGCGTTGCGGTTCTCCACCGCGTTCAACGTGATCGTCGTGACCGCGCGCTCGGTGCTGGTGACAACTTCAGCCGATTCCGGGGGGTCTGACGGGATATTCCCGTCGGTGGGTCGATTCGAGGCCGAAGTTGGCGACATATCCATGCTCCTAGTACGACTTCGGCAGACCCAGGCTGGTCTGCGCCACGAAGTTCAGGATCATCTCGCGACTCACCGGCGCGACCTTGGCGATGCGGACCAGCGCCAGCATGGGCGCCAGCCCGTACTCGCTCGTCAGACCGTTGCCACCGAGGGTGTGCACGGCCTGGTCGACGAGCTTCGTCGACGCTTCCGCCGCGGCGTACTTGGCCATGTTGGCCGGTTCGGCGGCCCCCCAGTCGTCGCCGGCGTCGTAGAGCGTCGCGGCCTTCTGCATCATCAGCTTGGCCATCTCCAGCTCGACCTTGCCGGCGGCCAGCGGATGCGCGATCGCCTGGTGGGCGCCGATCGGCGTCTTCCACACGGTGCGGTCCTTGGCGTAGGCGACGGCCTTCTCCAGTGCGAAGCGGCCCATGCCGATCGCTGACGCCGCACCCATGATCCGCTCCGGGTTGAGACCGGCGAACAGCTGGCTCAGCGCCGCCTCCGGCTCCCCGACGAGCGCGTCGCCGGGCAGGCGCACATCGTCGAAGAAGAGCTGGAACTGCTTCTCCGGGTTCTGCAGCTCCATCGGAATCTGGGTGTAGGTGAAGCCCTCGGTGTCGGTGGGCACGATGAACAACGCGGGCGCCAGCTTGCCGGTCTTGGCCTCCTCCGTGCGTCCGACGACCAACACCGCGTCGGCCTGGTCGATACCGGAGATGAACACCTTTTGCCCGGACAGGATCCACTCGTCTCCGTCACGGCGGGCGGTGGTGGTGATGTGGTGCGAGTTCGACCCCGCGTCGGGCTCGGTTATCCCGAACGCCATCGTGATCTCACCGCTGGCCAGGCCGGGCAGCCATTTCTGCTTCTGCTCGTCGGTGCCGAAGCGGGCAATCACGTTGCCGCAGATCGCCGGCGACACGACGAGCATCAGCAGCCCGGTGCCTGCTGCGGCGAGCTCCTCCATCACGATTGACAGCTCGTACATCCCGGCCCCGCCACCGCCATACTCCTCGGGCAGGTTGACGCCGATGAATCCCAGGTCACCGGCCTCTTTCCAGAGCTCAGTGGTCTTCAGGTCTTCCTTTGCGCACTTGCTGAAATACTCGCTGCCGTACTTCTTCCCGAGCGCAGCCACCGCAGCGCGCAACTCCTTGCGCTCGTCGGTCTCGATGAAACTCATTGCTTCCCTTCCGTACAGATCTCAGGCGTCGGCCGACGCGTCTTCTGCCTCGATGACGGCCAACACATCGCCGACGGCGAGCTGGCGGCCCACCTCGACGGCCAGCGTGGCGACGACGCCATCACTCGGTGCGGCGATCGTGTGCTCCATCTTCATGGCCTCCAACCACAGCAGCGGCTGGCCCGCGGTCACGCGGTCGCCCTGCTCGACGGCAACTCGGATGACCGAGCCGGGCATCGGCGCCAGTAGCGACCCGGGCCGCTGCACCGACGACGGGTCGACGTAGCGCGGCGCCACACCCAGCGCCACCGACGCCCCGGGACGGTCGACGAAAACGGTGTCCCCATAGCGGCTGACGGTGTATTCGCGGGCGACGCCGTCGACGATGAGACGACCGTCGACTACCTCCACACCCTCGTCGTCGGGGAGGTCGACGACGCCACGGGTGATGCGATACCGGACGACGATCTCCTCGTCGCCGGACGCGTACGTCTTGGACTGATAGCCCGACGGGATGTTGCGGAACCCCGACGGGATGGTCCCCAACGCCCCGGCGGTGGCCCGGTTCTCCTGTGCATCGGCCAGCGCCGCAGCGATCGCGGCCACCCGGACGTCAGCCGCGCAGGCCAGCGGCGCGGCGAGCACGTCGAGGCCGACCTCGTCGATGAAACCGGTGTCGGTGTCGCCGGAGGCGAACTGCGCCGAGCGCAGCGTGTTCACCAGCATGTCCCGGTTGGTCACCGGTCCGTGCAGCGTCGCATCGGCCAAGGCCCGGGCCAGGACGGCCGCTGCCCGGTGCCGAGTCGGCGCCCAGCTGATCACCTTGGCGATCATCGGGTCGTAGAACGTCGAGATCTCACTGCCGTCGGCGATGCCGGTGTCGACGCGGACCCGCGACAGGACCGAATCCGACGCCGCGATGGCAAAGCGGTGCACCGTTCCCGACTGCGGCGCCCACTCGGCCGCAGGGTTCTCCGCGTACAGGCGTGCCTCAATCGAGTGGCCGGTCGCCCTCGGCTCGTCGCCCACCAACGGCTCACCCATCGCGACGCGCAACTGCCACTCGACGAGGTCGAGTCCGGTGGTTTCCTCGGTCACCGGGTGCTCCACCTGCAGGCGCGTATTCGTCTCCAGGAAGAAGAACCGACCGTTTCCGTCTGCCAGAAACTCCACGGTGCCCGCACCCGAATACCCGATCGCGGCCACGGCTTTGCGCGCCGCGTCGTAGAGGCGGTCGCGTAGGTCGCCGCCGAGGGATTCGACGAGCGGTGATGGCGCCTCCTCGATGACCTTCTGGTGACGGCGCTGGATGGAGCACTCACGCTCCCCGACGGCCCAGACCGCGCCGTGGTCGTCGGCCATCACCTGCACCTCGATGTGGTGGCCGCGCTCGACGTAGGGCTCGCAGAACACCGTCGGGTCACCGAAGGCCGACTCTGCCTCCCGCTTGGCCCCGGCTACCTGGTCGTCGAGGTCGGCGAGAGCGCGGACGATGCGCATACCGCGACCGCCACCGCCGGCCGACGCCTTGATCAGCAGCGGCAGGTCGGCAGCGGTGACCGTCGTCGGGTCGAGGTCGCCGAGCACCGGCACGCCTGCGGCCGCCATCAACTCCTTGGCGTTGACCTTCGACCCCATCGCGGTGATCGCCGACGGCGGCGGGCCGATCCAGACCAGCCCGGCGTCGATGACCGCCTGCGCGAAGTCGGCGTTCTCCGAGAGGAAGCCGTAGCCGGGGTGGATGGCATCCGCACCGGCCGCCCGTGCTGCGGCGATGATCAGCTCGCCGCGCAGGTAAGTCTCGGCCGACGTGGAGCCGGGCAGGTGCACCGCCGCATCGGCCTGGCGCACGTGCGGCGCGTCGGCGTCGGGGTCGGAGTACACCGCGACCGTCGCGATACCCATGGCGCGACAGGTCGCGAATACGCGGCACGCGATCTCGCCGCGGTTGGCGACGAGGACAGAAGTGATCTCCCGTTCGACGGGGGTGGTGATTGCTCGAGTAGTCATATCCCCGCTCACATCCGAAAGACGCCGAAGCCGTCGGCGCCGGAAACGTCGCCGTTGTGGATTGTCGACAGACACATGCCGAGCACCGAGCGGGTATCGCGCGGGTCGATCACCCCGTCGTCGTAGAGCATGCCGCTCAGGAATGCCGGGATCGATTCCTTCTCGATCTGCGCCTCGATCATGGCGCGCATCCCTGCATCGGCCTCTTCGTCGACGGTGCCGCCGCGGGCCTCGGTGGCTGCGCGCGACACGATCGAGATGACACCGGCCAGCTGGGCTCCGCCCATGACCGCCGATTTGGCGCTCGGCCAGGCGAACAGGAAGCGCGGGTCGTAGGCGCGGCCGCACATTCCGTAGTGCCCAGCGCCGTAGCTGGCCCCCATCAGCAGCGAGATGTGCGGCACCGTCGAGTTGGAGACTGCGTTGATCATCATCGAGCCGTGTTTGATGATGCCGCCGCGCTCGTACTCCGCACCGACCATGTAGCCGGTCGTGTTGTGCAAGAACAGCAACGGGGTGTCGTACCGGTTGGCCAGCTGGATGAACTGCGTCGCCTTCTGCGACTCGGCCGAGAACAGCACGCCCTGCGCGTTGGCGAGGATGCCGACCGGATACCCGTGGATCCGCGCCCACCCGGTGCACAGCGAGTTGCCGTACTCGGGCTTGAACTCGTCGAAGTCACTGTCGTCGACGATGCGCGCGATCACGTCGCGCGGGTTGAACGGGATCTTGAGATCGCTCGGCACGATGCCGAGAAGCTCCTCGGCGTCGTAGCGCGGTTCGATCGACGCGGCGATCGGTCCCGGGCCCTTCTTGCGCCAGTTCAACCGGGCGACGATGCGGCGGCCGATGCGCAGCGCATCCTGCTCATCGACGGCCAGATAATCGGCCAGGCCCGATTCGCGGGCGTGCATGGTCGCACCGCCCAGCGTCTCGTCGTCACTCTCCTCACCGGTGGCCATCTTGACCAGCGGAGGGCCGCCGAGGAAGACCTTGGAGGCGCCGTCGATCATGACGACGTGGTCGCTCATACCGGGGATGTAGGCGCCGCCGGCCGTGGAATTGCCGAAGACCAGGGCGATCGTCGGGATGCCGTCGGCGGATAGTCGGGTGAGGTCGCGGAACCCCTGCCCGCCGGGGATGAACACCTCTTTTTGCGTCGGCAGGTCGGCACCGCCGGACTCCACCAGGGAGATGACCGGCAGCCGGTTCTCCCGGGCGATCGCGTTGGCGCGCAGGCTCTTGCGCAGCGTCCACGGGTTGGAGGTGCCGCCCTTCACCGTCGGGTCATTGGCGGCGATCATGCATTCCACGCCCTCAACGACCCCGATGCCGATGATCACCGATGCGCCGACCTGGAACTGTGATCCCCACGCGGCGAGCGGGCACAGTTCGAGGAAAGGACTGTCGGGGTCGATGAGCATCTCGATGCGCTCGCGCGCGGTCATCTTGCCGCGGTCACGGTGGCGCTGAACATACTTTTCGCCGCCGCCGGCCAGCGCCTTGTCGAACTCGACCTGCAACTCATCGAGTTTTTCGGTCATCGCCGAAGCCGCCGCGGCGTATGCCTCACTACCCGGGTCGAGTGTGGACTTGAGAACGGTCATGCCTGATACCCCAATCGTTTTGCCGCCAAGCCGGTCAAGATCTCCGTGGTTCCGCCGCCGATGCCGAGGATCCGCATGTCGCGGTATTGGCGCTCGACCTCGGTGCCGTTCATGTAGCCCATACCGCCGAACAGCTGAACGGCCTGGTTGGCGACCCATTCGCCGGCCTCAACGGCGGTGTTCTTCGCGAAGCAGACTTCTGCGATCAAGTCCGCCGGTGACCCATTCACCTGGCTTTCCACGACCGCTCGGGTGTAGGTCCGCGCGACGTCGATGCGCCGCGCCATCTCGGTGACCGTGTTCTGCACCGATTGCCGCGAGATGAGCGGACGGCCGAAGGTCTCGCGGTCGCGGACCCAGGCCAGTGTGAGGTCCAAGCAACGCTGTGCGTGGGCGTAGGCCTGCACGGCGAGCGCGACTCGCTCGGTGACGAACGCGTTGGCGATCTGCGCGAAACCGGAGTTCTCGGCACCGACGAGGTTGGCAGTCGGGACGCGGACGTCCTGATACGACAATTCTGCGGTGTCCGAGGCCAGCCAGCCCATCTTGTCGAGCTTGCGGGTAACGGTGAACCCGGGCGTGCCCTTTTCGACGACGAGCAGCGAGACCCCGCCGGCGCCGGCGCCGCCGGTGCGGACCGCGGTGACGACGAAGTCGGCGCGCACCCCGGAGGTGATGAAAGTCTTCGACCCGTTGACGACGTACTCGTCGCCGTCGAGTTGCGCGGTGGTGCGCAGGTGGCCGACGTCGCTGCCGCCACTCGGCTCTGTGATGGCGAGGCTGCCGATCTTCTCGCCGGCCAGCGTCGGACGCACCCAGCGGTTGATCTGGTCGGCATCACCGGCTGCGATCAGGTGCGGGAGGGCGATGCCGCTGGTGAACAACGACGCGAAGACGCCGCCGGAAGTGCCACGGTAGAGGAGCTCCTCTTCGGTGATCACCGCGTCGACGACGTCACCGCCGGACCCGCCGACCTCCTCGGGCATACCCAGTCCGAGCAGCCCTAGCTTTGCGGCCTCGACATGCAGTTCACGCGGGATCAGGCCCTCGTGTTCCCACTCGTCCTGGTTCGGCAGGATGTGGCGGTCGACGAATCCGGCGACGCTGGCGCGCAGCGCTTGGCGCTCGGGGGCGTCCCACAGCGCGGAGGTGAACGGCATCAGCTCACCTGTCCGTCGAGGAAGCGCGTCGGGATCTCGAGGTAACGCGAGCGCAGCCATTCGCCCATGCCCTTGGCCTGGGGGTCGAAGCGCACGTTGTCGGCAACACCGCGCCCCAGCACGCCCTCAATCACGAAGTTCACCGCACGCAGGTTGGGCAGCGCGTAGCGGTGCACGGTGAGATCGGCGACCTCGGGTAGCAGTTCGCGGACCTTCTCGACGGTGAGCGTCTGATCGAGCCAGGTGTACTCCTCGTCGGAGCGCACCCACACCCCGATGTTGGCGCTGCCGCCCTTGTCGCCCGAGCGCGCGCCCGCGACGGTGCCCAGCGCCTTGCGCACGGTGGGCCCGAAGTCGCCCGCTACCGCTCCCGGCGCCGAATCCTCGTCGACGGGGACCGGGCCGCGCAGCGGCGACGGGTCGATGGTGACGGCCACTCCGTCGGGTTGGATGACGCGATGGGTCACCTTGGCGGCATCGACGTAGCCGGGCTCGAAGACGCCGTAGGGCGAGGCGTTCCCGGGGGGCGCCGTCAGGGTGAAGCCGGGGTAACTGGCGAGGGCCAATTCGACGATCGCCGACGAGAGGGCGCGGCCCACCTTGTCCGGGTCGGTGTCGCGGGCGACGACGCGCAGCAGGGCGCTGGCCTGCTCCTCGGTGGCGCCATCGGCGTGGTCGGTGCGGGCGAGGGAGAAGGTCAGATCAGCTGGTTCGGCCGAGAGGGCAGCGCGGAACTGCTCTTCGAAGAGGGCTGCCTTCGCGTCGATGTCGAGGCCCGTGAGCACCACGTCGACCTGGTTGCGCAGGCCGGCGAGGAAGTTGAGCGAGACCTTGAGGTCGCTCGGCGGGTTCTCGCCCCGCACACCGCTGATCGCGACGCGATCCGGGCCGGCCTGGGTGAGTTCGGCGGAGTCCAGGCGCGCGGTGACGTCTGGGTTGAGGTAACGGGGGCCGCCGACCTCGTAGAGCAGCTGCGCGGTGACGGTTCCGACGGTGACCGCCCCGCCGGTGCCCTCGTGCTTGGTGATGACCGACGATCCATCGGCGCTGATCTCGGCGATCGGAAAGCCGAGGTGCCCCATCGGGATCTCGGTGAAGAACGAGTAATTGCCGCCGGTGGCCTGCGCTCCGCATTCGAGGATGTGGCCGGCGACGACGGCGCCGGCGAGCGCATCGAGATCCGTGTAGTCCCAACCGAAGGCCGCGGCGGCGGGTCCGACGGTGAGCGATGCGTCGGTGACGCGGCCGGTGACGACGACGTCGGCACCGCGGTCGAGTGCCGCCTTGATACCGAAAGCGCCGAGGTAGGCGTTGGCGGTCAACGGGTTGCCGAAGCCGAGTTTGCCCGCATCCTTGATCAGGTCGTCGCCGCTGACGAACGCGACTTGTGCGTCGAGCCCCAGCCGGTCGGACAGTTCACGGATCGCGACGGCCAGCCCGTGCGGATTGAGCCCGCCGGCGTTGCTGACGATCTTGACGCCCTTGTCCAAGGCAAGTCCGAGGCAATCCTCGAGTTGGCGCAGGAAGGTCTTGGCGTAGCCGAGGGCCGGGTCCTTCAGACGGTCTCGGCCCAGGATGAGCATGGTCAGCTCGGCGAGGTAGTCGCCGTTGAGGTAGTCGAGTTCACCGCCCTCGAGCATCTCGCGCATCGCCGCGAAACGGTCGCCGTAGAAGCCCGACATGTTGCCGATACGGATGATGTCGCTCACTGCTGATCTCCCTTCGCCTCACGGCCCGTTCCGGGCGGGCCGGCGAAGCACTGTGCGATACCCACCCATTCCGCGGCGTCGTCGCCCGTGGTGGTGATGTCGAGGTCGGCCGGATGACGGCGCTGCGTGACGAGTTGACAGAAGTCCAGGGCCGACCCACGGACGACGTTCGATGCGTCCTCGGGTCCCCACGTCCATTCATCAGCACCGGTTGGGGACTTGAGCTCATAGCGGAACGGCTCGGCCGGGACCTGCTTGCCATTGACCAGGTAGGCGAAGTCGCGGGTGCGCGCGCCGATGTGGGCGACGTGGCGCAGACGCTCAGTCGGTTCGACCGTGACCCCCAACGCATCGGCGACGTCGAGCCCATGCGCCCACGTCTCCATGATGCGAGCCGTCGCCATCGACGACGCCGACATCGACGGACCGAACCACAAGAGCTTGGTCCCGTCGGGGACCGCGCACAGTGCGCCGGCGAGCTTTGCCCTCGTCTCCCGCCAGTCCACGAGCAGGTCGGCCGGCGGTCGCTGCGCCTCTGCCTGGGCAGCACGGTCGACATATCCCTCGGCCTCGCCGGACGCGAACGCCTCGGCGACCATCGCGCTGAAGCCTTCGGGGTCGGTCACGGAGAACAGCGAGGTGCGGTCGGTCCACAGGAGGTGCCCGATCTGATGAGCGATCGTCCACCCCGCCGCGGGTGTGGGCATGGCCCACTGTTCATCGGTGAGGTTTGCGACCAGGTCGTCGAGTGCATCACTCTCCGCAGTCAGGTCGCCCACAAGAGCTACTACGTCCGCCATGAGATCAGCGTCACACGACTATCGGAAAAAAGCAAGCACGCCTGATTGTTTCCACGCTTCGCCGAGCGAGCCCGAATCATCGCCGAACGAGCCCAATATTGCGTCGACCGAGCCCACATCGTCGTCGACCGAGCCCAGATTCCCTTCGACCGAAGCCCAGAGACCTACGCCAAGAGCTTCCCGGCCACCGCCGACGGTTGCGTGAGCGCAGCAAGATGCCCTCCGGGCACCGCCTCCACGTCGACGCCGAGCCGCTCGCCCACCACCCGACGTTGAAACTCCAGAGGAAACAGCCGGTCATCTTCGGCGACGATGAACCGCGTCGGCACGTCCGGCCACGCGTCCAGCGGCCACGGATCGTCAAACGGGCGATCCGATTGAAACGGAGGCGGCAGCGCTTGCGCTTGCGCGAGCAGTTCGGCGTCGGCGTCGTGAAAGAACGTCACCCAGGGGTCGAATGGCGCATCGGGGTCGCGCCCGTCGTCGACCGCCTTTCGCCTCACCGCCTCCTCCTGGCCCGTATTGCTCCACCAATCACGGCCGGTCTCACCCGGCCGCGGCGACATCGCGTTGAGCATCACCACTTCGACGACGTCGAGTCGGCCGCACGCCAACGGGGCGCTCAGTCCGGCCATCGACTGGGCGACCAGCACGACGGGTCCGGGCGGCGCCGCGTCGACGATGCGGTCGGCGTAGACAGCAAGCCGGGCGTCGTCGTCTGCCGCCGGCAATTCAACGGCGACGGCGCTGTGCCCGCGTTCAACAAGCCTCGGTATGAGCCGGTGGTAGTACCAAGCCTGACCACCGGCCCCGGGCACCAGCACGAAGGAAGTCACTGCTCCAGGCTAAGGCCCAGTCAGCGTTAGACGTCGCACCTGGCGTCGGCGGTGGCACGGGCGAGCAGGATCCCGTCGGCGTCGTGCAGCTCGACGTCGACGGTGGACAGCCGACGGCCGATCTTCACCGGGATCGCCGTTGCCGTGACCGACCGTCCGTCGACGGCCGGCGAGCGCAGAAACGCCACCGTGAACTCGACGAGTTGGTAGCCGACGCCCGCGCGTAAGTTCGCCGCTACCCCCAGCGACGCCGCCTGCGCGACGATGGTCGCGATCATGCCGCCGTGCATCGTGCCGAAGAAGTTGCCCATCCATTTGGCGGCCGGAATGGCCAGGCGCACCGCAGCGGGATCGGCGTCGGCAATCGACGCGCCGAGCAGCTCTCCGAGCGGCCCGATGCGTCGCTCACCGTCGGCGATCGACGCCACGATCTGCGCGCCGGTGAGCGACTGGTCGATCGGTTCGGGCAGCTCCGCGTCGTCGGGTGCGGGCAGTGTCGGGCCGACGACGATCTCGGATTCCCCGATCCTCGCCCGGCCCACCCGGGCACTTCGTGCCCGACCGCCGGCCACTTCTTCGTCGTCGCCCCGGGTGACGCGCACCGTCGTCGAGCCGAAAGCCTCGTCGGACATGCTCAGCACACTCTCGCCGCGCAGCACGTCGGTCAGCCCGGGACGCGGGCCTACCGAGACACTCAACCGCGCCTGCAACGACGACGAGGAGCGATCCGCGAAGGAAAACGGAATCCCACCCAGGTCGTCGAACAGCACCATCAGGGCGGGCATTTCGATGAGACCTCGGTGGTCGGCGAACCGGGCACCCATCGGCTGGGTCATCACGAGCGGGGGCTCGAGCGAGTCGACCCGGATCGCGAATGCGTCGAAGGCGTTGACCGGCTGGTAGGTCACGACTTCTTGCCGAGGATCGCCGCAACCTCGGGTGAGGAGTAGAACGGCTCCAGTTGCTCGCGCACGATCCGCTCGAGCTCACCGGACTGCTTGACCGCGTCGAACAAGCGCGGGGCTCCACCGACGGCGTATTCCACGAGCGTGTCCCGGCTGAGGTCCAGGTCGTCGAGCACCTCGGCGGCAGGACTGTCGCCGTACACCGTGAAGAACCCGTCGATCAGGGCGTCGACGAGGAGCAGGACTGGCTCGGACACCGCCGCGGCGATGACGACGTCCTGGCCGATGCCGCCGATGCGCCGCACATCCTCCACCGACATCAGCTGGTCCAGCCGTCCCACCTTCTCGTCGGCATACAGGTCGAACACCTCGAGGACGGCCGCCCGCGTCGACGGGTCCTTCAACGTGGCGATGATGATCTTGTTCAGGCGCCCCATGGCGAACTCGGCGCCCTTGGCGGTGGCATCGCCGAAGAGTTCGCCGAACTGCTCGCCGGTCTTGCCGATCGCCTTGCCAGCGGTCTTTGCACCGAAGGAGACGAGCGACCCGACACCGGGAATCTTCTCGGCCACCGCACGGTTGCCGGCGATGACGTCGTTGACGATGCGGCCCACGAACCGCGACGCGAGGGCTGCGGTCATCGGGCTGTGCGTGAGGTCGTCGAGGATGTCTTCGAGCAGCGGGGTCAGCGCGATGACCTCGTCGGTGATCCGGCCGACGTTGTCGCGGTCGATCACGTCGCGCAGGGTGTACGTGCCAGCCGGGTTGGAGTACAGCACGTCCGCGCTGTGCTCGACCAGCGTCGACGCAGCCGTGCTCGGTGGCACGTTCGTGGCGAGTGTGCGGGCGATGGACTTGACCGTCGCCGGGTCGACGAGCGCGGAGATCGTGGCGTTCTCAGCGACGGCGAGGACATCGTCGACGGCCTTGGTGGCCAGCTCGGGGAGCTCATCGCCGGTGAGGCGGTTGATCACCCAGGAGACCTGCGCGTCGAGCAGGGCTTGGGCGGTGGATTCACTTGTCATGGGTTGAGGATATGGGCTCTACCGTCTGTGGCGCCGCACGGGTGCGGCAGGTGCTACCGTCGTCCGGTGATCAAATTTAGGTTTGCCTTGGCTGCTTTGATCGCGGTGGGACTCGCCATCTCGCCCGCCGTGATCCCGAGCGCCGACGCCGCGCCCCGCACGTCCAACCGGCCCACGCTTCCGGTGGTCTACGTGTCCGGCTCGAATGAGACGCGCGCCAGTGCCGAGAGATTCGCGACGGTGCTGCGCAAGAACGGTTTCGACACGTCGGTCTTCCTGGTCCACGAACCCAAGGACCCCTCGACCGATCCCTACCGGACCGTCTCGGGCAATTCGAAGCGCCTGCCCGCATTCGTCGACGGTGTGTTGGCCAGGACTCACGCCCGCAAGGTCGACGTCGTGACCTGGTCGCAGGGCGGTCTGGTGACCCGCTACTGGTTGAAGTACTTCGGTGGCGCGGCGCATGTGCGCTCGCTGACCAGCATGTCCGGGATGATCAAGGGCTCGCCGTTCCAGCGCACGATGCTGGCGTTGGGGGCCTGCCCTTCGGCGAAGGCCTGCGACGAGATGTCGGACACCGGAAAACGTCTGCATGCGCTGAACACGCCGACCGAGGCCCTGCCGGGTATCAAGTACTTCAACATCACGACAGTGACGGAAGAAAACGCGTTCCCCTACACGACCAATCTGATGAGCGGCCCGGGCGACTACGAGAACCTGATCACGCAGGACCAGTGCCCATTCGACCTGGTCTTCCACACGACCATGCCCGAGAACGCAGGCGTTCAGTCCGCGGTCATCTCCGCGCTGCACGGCGGGCCGATGCGGATGAAGTGCAGCGCCTGACACGACCTCACGCCCGTTAGATCCGACGGCTCCGATGAACCGGTCCTGCCGCAAGGGTCAGCCGAGCAGCGCAGCCAGTTCGTCCAGGCTGTACGGATCGGAATCGTTGTGGTCGCGATAGGCGATGAACGACGGCTGCGCGGGGTCGTACCGGCCGATGAAGCCACCCGCGGCACTGAAGATCTGCCCGGTGATGCCGTTGGACATCTGGCCGGCGAGGAAGACATACAGCGGCGCGACATACTCCGGCGGCGCCGGATCGAGGGCGGCGTCGCGCAGCCCGTCGTCGAGTATGCCGCGCTCGTGCAGGCCCTCGATGTGGCGCACGTAGTCGTCGCCGGTGGACAGGCGTGACCGCGCACCCGGGAGCACCGCATTCACGCGTACACCCGACGACTTCAGGTCTGCCGCGGCCGCCAGGGTGAGCGCGTTGACCCCACCCTTCCCGGCGGGATAACCGCTGCCGCCGAACATGCCGTGGGACGCAGCTGATCCGGTCAGCACGATCGACCCGGACCCCTGCTCGGCCATGAGCCGACCCGCAGCCTGGGTCAGCGCGAAGGCACTCATCAGGTGCGCATCGATCTGCTCTTCGAACTGTTCGCGCGTGATGGTCAGGATCGTTGACCCGGGCGGTTCGGCGACGCCGGCGCAATTGATCGCGACGTCCAGCGCGCCGAAGCGGCGCACTGCCGTCGCAACGATCTCGTCCGCGACCTCCGAGGCCGGTCCGACGACCCCGACCGCCTCGACCTCGCCACCGCCGGTGATCTCGTCGACGGCCGCGGCCACCGCATCGGCGTCACGACCGTTGATCACCAGCGACGCGCCGGCACCGGCCAGCGCGTAGGCGACCGACAGTCCGATCCCCCGCGTCGCACCGGCGACGACGGCGACTCGCCCGCCCAGACCGTTCTCCATATCAGCCCACCGGGGTGATCGGGATGATCGGAATGGCCCGACCGCGGTTGGTGAACTCGAAGTTCGACCCGCTGGAGAATCGCACGATGGCGACCTCATCGGCCTCCCGGTGCGGCTCGCCGCGCACTACGTCGACGACGAGATCACCGTCGGCGTAGGACGCCGAGTCCACGGTCCACCGCGAATCCACGCCGGCCACCATCGCGGCGAGCGGATCGGTGAACTCCGGTGTCAGCAGGTCCATCCAGCCACCGTCGCCGAAGGCCGGCGAATCCTGCGGGATGCGGATGCGCACCCCGGCGTCGGTCTCCTCGACGACGACACCGGTGTACTGCTGCGGCCCGAGGATCGGGTGCGCACGCAGCACGGTCGCCAGGTCCGCCGCGGAATCACCAAGGCGCAACGCGTCGCGCAACCTCTCCGAGGCCATCCCACTGATCCCGATGAGTTGGAGCCCGGTGATCCGCCGGGCCTGCTCGTCGCGGGAAGCCGCGCCGTGGCCGTCGCGATCGGAGACGTCGCGTCGAAGTACCGACAACCGGAAGCCGATGGCCAGCAGGTGGTGCTGCAGCGCGACCTCCTCGGCCATGCGCACCAGGGCCGTATGGGAGAAGTCGGAGAACACCAGGTCTTCCACCAGATCACCCCGGTAGTCGACGTGCCCGTCGGTCGCGGTTTGGTCGATCGGGCTCAGCGCCACCGTCGCGGCCGCCGTCTCGAGCACCGGTTTGGTGAACTCGGGCAATGGCAGCTCGTCGCGGTCGGGTTCGATGGTCACCGTCCACTCGCAATGCGGCGTGCGGTCTGTGGGCACCCGCGGAGGACGGTGCACCGGCCGGATCCGGGCCCGACGGTTCGTCGCGATGGCCGTCGCGTCGAAGGTCGGGTCCTCGATGTCGTGACACATCGAGGTCACGTACTCGTCGCCCATCGGCTCCACGTCCATCAGCGCGCCGCAGTGACTCAGGATGAAACCGCCGTGGTACTCGTCATGCACGACGTAGCGGAAGTCCATGAACTGCGGCGGCGCCCCGATGTCGAGCTGCAGGCACTTGAACATGTCGACGACGCCGTCGCCGTCGATGCCCAGTGCCGACCGCATCCGCCCGGTGTACACCGGGCTGGCCGCCATCCACTCCTCGATGGCAACCTCGGTCATCACCTCGCGCCCGAAGGCCGAGATGAGGTGGGCCATACCGCTGCGGTCGATCAACTGCCCCGACAGCAGAAGCTCGGGCAGCAGAGTCGCCAACTGCGACGACGAGAGGTCGGCGTACGGCGAGGATGGCCGACGGGCTGTGTCGGTCATCGGGTCACCAGAACTTGACGGGCGCGGTGCCGAAGTCGTACCAGCCGGGAAGGTTGCCCGGCGCGGACTTCTCGACGCGGGCCAGCATCTCGTCGCTCATCGCCTTCTTCGTCAGCATCTCGATGAACAGGGCCGAGACATTGCCGTAGTCGAAGAAGTCGCGCTGCCAGGCGAACTCGAAGTTGCCACCGTACTTGAACCAGCTGCCCTGGATGCCCTCGAGCGCGTAGTTCGTCCCGTCCTCACGGGTCCCCTCGTAAACCTGCTTCCACAGACCGATCATGTCGCCGGTCTTCTCGTCGATGACCCACGTCTGGTACGGGTAGATCCAGCCGTTCAGACCCTCCATCTCCTGGCCGAGGGCCAGATCGCGGATCTCGTCGCGGCCGACGGCCATGAAGTCCTTCGTCGGACCGTAATTCCAGCCATAGGTGGCGTCCACGGCGTAGTAGTCGGCGAGGCCGCGCCAATCGCCGATCTTCTCGGCCTCGATGTTGGCCGCGAGCCAGCGGTCCTTCATCTCCTCGAGTTCGGCGCGGTCGAACGGGCCGAAGCTGGTGCTTGCGCTGATTTCAGTCATGGTGTGTTCCTTTGCTTGCGTTGTTGGTGGTCAGTCTTCGACGATCCGCAGGGCTTGCGTGGGGCAGTACCGGACGGCTGCTTCGACGGCGGGCCGCAGTGATTCGTCGGGCTCCGCGTCGAGGATCTCCACCGAATCGCGCTGCGCCTCGAACACGTCGGGGGCCTCCATCTCGCACATCCCGTGCCCCTGGCACAGGTCGAGATCGACTTCGATTCGCATCGTCAATCCCCTTCCGCTCAGTCCCGCTGCCGGCGGCGGTAGCGCACCCGGCACGGCTGCGCCAGCTGGACGACCATCTTCGAGTGGTCGTTGTGGTAGGAATCGGGATCCTGCGCCAGCTCGAACTCGTAGTTCTGCAGCAGCACCGAGAAGATCGCCTTCATCTGCATCATCGCGAACTGCGCGCCGACGCAACGGTGGCGTCCGGCACCGAACGGGATCCAGGTCCACCGGTTGATGATGTCGTCCTGGCGCGGGTCGATGTAGCGATAAGGATCGTACGAATCCGCGTCGGGGAAGTCCTCGGGCAAGCGGTTGTTGACTGCCGGCGATACCGCGATCAGCTGGCCTTCCTTGACAACCTCATCCTCGATGGTGAAGTCCTCGCGGACCAGACGCATCAAGATGATCAGCGGCGGGTGCAGCCGCAGCGCCTCCTTGATTCCGGCTTCCAACAGCGGGATCTGGCGCATCGACGCGAAGCTGTACTCCGCCTTTCCCTCACCCTTGTCCTCATAGATGTCGTCGAGCTCGGCGACCACCTCGGCCATGTAGTCGGGGTGGCGCAGCAACTCCAGGAGCGTCCAGGCCGAGGTGCCCTGAGTGGTGTGGTGCCCGGCGAACATCATCGAGATGAACATGCCGGTCACCGTGTCAGCGCTGAACATCGGCGTCCCGTCCTCGTTCTTCAACGAGACGAGAACGTCGAGGAGGTCGCGCTGGTCCTTGTCGGTCTCCGGGTTGGCCTCGCGCTCCTCGAGGATTCCACCGATGAACTCGACGAGCTCGGCGCGTGCCGCGTCGCGGCGGCGGAAGCTCTCAATGTCGGCGTTGTAGTCGACGTAGGCGTACGGGTCGGTACCTCGCTCGAGGTCGTGGTAGATCTCCGAGATCCGCTTGTTGAGGCTTTCCCGGAACTTGCGACCGATCAGGCACGACGACGACGTGTAGAGCGTCAATTCACCGAACCACTCGAGCAGGTCGATCTCGCCCTCGTCGCCCCAGTTGGCGATCATCCGCTCGACCTCATTGGGGATGGTGATGGCGTGCTGCTTCATGTGCGCACCCTTGAGCGCCTGGTTGTGCAGCGCCTTCGACCGTTCTTCGGGCGAAGCGTCGAACACCACGCCCTCGCCGAACACCGGCGTCATGAACGGGTACGCGGCGGCTTGATCGAGCAGCTCGTCGGGAGCGCGGAAGAACTCCTCGTTGGCGGTCGCGCCGGAGACGAGCACGACCTCACTGCCGGCCAGCTGGAACATGCCGACGTCGCCGCACTCGTTGCGCACGCGCCAGAACAGCTCGATCGGGTCGTTGGTCATGTCGTCGAGGTGGCCGTGTTCGCCCTCCCCGCCGGAGACGCGCTTGGGGGTCTTCCGGTCGATGGATGTGGTCATGATGGGTTATCCCTTCTGTGTCATGACTGGTGTTGTGCTGGGCTGAATCAGAGGTCAGATATCGGTTCGTTTGGATTTCGGGATGGCGCCTTCGGCTTCCACTTCAACCTCGCGCATGTGCGCGCCGCGCGGCATGGTGACCATCGTCTCGATGGCGATCGCCAGGTGTTCGGGCTCCATGAAGTTGCCGTGACGGGCCAGGCCGAACTTGATCCAGTCGTTGAGCATCTTCTCGCCCACCTCCGGGTCCATGTCCATGCCCATGCCGGTCAGCGTCTGGCCCGGGCGGACGATGCCGACGCGGACGCCGGTGCCCTCCAGTTCGAGCTGGACGGTGGCGACCAGGCCGTCGACGCCGCTCTTGGCGGCGACGTAGGCCGACGACCAGGGCCGCGGGTGGGCCGCAACGTCGGAGCCGATGAACACGAAGTCACCGCGGGTGCGCGAGATCATGCCCTCGATCACCGCGCGGTACACGCGATAGGCGCCGACGAGGTGGATGTTGATCTGATCGGCCCAGTCGTCCACCGGCATCTCGTGTCCGAGGCCGACCCGCAGGTCACCTGCTCCGGCGACGACGATCTCGAGGGGGCCCAGCGCCGCTTCGGCTTGCGCCACGGCGGCGGTCACCGACTGCTGGTCGGTGACGTCGAGTGGAACGGCGACAGCCTCGCCGCCGGCCTCGTTGATCCGGTCGGCCAACTCCTGCAGCTTCTCGACCCGGCGCGCGGCCAGGGCGACGGGGTATCCAGCGCCGGCGAGGCGTTCAGCGGTCGCCGCGCCGATGCCGGAGGAGGCGCCGGCGACGAGGACGGGACGGCGGTCGGGATGAGGGATGTAAGCCATCAACGGGCCTGCACTTTCATGGGGAGGTTGGCGAAGCCGCGCACATTGACCGAGTGCACGCGCACCGCGTTGTCCAGATCGATCTCGTAGTTGGAGACACTTCGCGCGACCTCCTCCAACCCGATGTTGGATTCCAGTCGGGCCAGGTGGGCGCCCAAGCAGAAGTGGGTGCCGATACCGAAGCTCATGAGGTTCTGTGCGACATCGCGACCGAGGATGTACTGATCGGCGTCGGCGCCGAAAACCTCGGCGTCGCGGTTGGCCGAGCCGACGAGGAGCAGGACGCGGTGGGTCGCCGGAATGACCGTGCCGTTCACCTCGTAGTCCTCGGCGACGCGGCGCAGCACCATCTGCGTCGAGTTGTCGAAGCGCAGGGTCTCCTCGGTCCACAGCGGGACCAGGTCCGGATCGGCGAGCACACGGTCGAGCTGCGGGCGGTTCTCGTGCGCCCAATAGACGGCGTTGGCGAGCAGCTTGGTGGTGGTCTCATTGCCGGCGACGACCATCAGGAACATGAAGCCGACGATGTCGTCGTCGGACAGGCGCACGTTCTCACCGGACTCCTCGTCGACGATCTCGGCGTCGAGCAGGGCCGAGACGAGATCGTCGCCCGGATTCTTGCGACGCCCAGCGAGCAACTCGTTGTAGTACGTATAGAGACTCAGGAAGGCGTGGACGGCTGCCTCGGGGACGTCGAGGACCCCCTCCTCGCGATGGATCAGCAGATCGGACTGCTCGCGCAGGTAGGCGCGATCGGAGACGGGGACGTCGAGCAATTCGCTCACCACGTCCATCGGCAGCTTGCCGGCGAAGTCGGTGACGTAGTCGAACTCGCCCATCTCCAGGCACTTGTTCCAGTGCTCCCGGGTGAGCTCGCGGATGCTCTCGGCCAGCTCGTTGACCCGTCGCGGGGTGAAGCCCTTGGAGACGAGCTTGCGGATGCGCATGTGCTTGGGGTCGTCCATCGCCAGGAAGGACATCGACTTGCTCGCGTCGGGACCGTAGGCGCTCGGGTCCATCGACACGCCCCATGCGTTGGACAGCTGGACGCTGTTACGGAAGGCGTTGCGCACATCCTCGTGGCGCGACAGCGCCCAGAAGTCGAGCTCGGCGTTGTAGTAGACCGGCGCTTCGGCCCGCAGCCGCGCATACGTGGGGTACGGGTCTTCGTGGAAGTCGTAGGCGTAGGGATCGAACGGCAATCGCTGTTCCATTCCCGCGATGGTCGTGCTCACTGGTTCTCCTTGGGCTGAATCCGGTGGTGCGGTTGGTGCTGAGGTTGGTTACTGCTCGGCGGCGCGCATGATCAGCAACGCCGATTCGGTGAGTCGGTCGGCCGTGTCCTCGTAGGACATGTGGCCCATTCCGGCGTGGACGAGACCGCCGGCGTAGAGCATTTCGAGTGCTTCGACGGCCGGGCCCGGGTTCTCCCAGTCGACGCCGAGTGCGGCCGAGAGTCGGCGGCGGATGAACCCGCCGATGCGCAGACGAAGGTGTTCGACGTCGGGGTCGCTGCCAAGAAGGGCGACGGTGACCGCTCCGCCGATGTCGCCGTCGCCTGTGACGACGAGGGCGATCGAGCGCAGGAGTTCGACGACGCGATCGGTCGGCGACAGGGACATGTCGGGTTCAGCGACGCCGTCGGCGAGACGGCGCCAGAAAACCTCTGCGACGAGGTGGCTCTTGGAGCTGAAATAGGTGTACGCCGTGGCCGGTGCGACGCCGGCCAGCTTGGCGACCGACCGCACGGTGAGGCCGTCGAAACCATCGGTGCGCAGCACGACGACGGCCGCGTCGGTCAGCTTGGCAACCGTGTCAGCCTGCTGCGCGGTGAGGCGCCGTCGCGTCGATTCCTGCGAAATCGAAGCACTTGCCGGGGTGGACATGTGGGCCACGCTACACTATGTTTGTACTCGCGTCTAGACACCTGTCCAGACGGCAGACCAGACAGCATCTCCACCGCTCCGACAAGGGAGAACCCAATGGCATTGCGCCCGGAACACAGCTCCGACCTGCTGATCGACGGCAAGCTCGTCCCCGGCTCCGGCGGCACGTTCGACGTCGTGAACCCGGCGACCGAAGAGGTAATCGGGCAGGCCGCCGATGCCACCTCGGCCGACCTCGACGCCGCCATCGGCGCCGCCCGCCGCGCCTTCGACACGACCGATTGGGCACGTGATCACGCGTTCCGCGCGAAGTGCCTGCGCCAGCTGCGCGACGCGCTGCTGGCCCATGCCGACGAGTTCAAAGAACTCACCACCGCCGAGGTCGGCGCTCCCGCATTCCTCACCGGCGGCCCGCACTTCGCCGGCCCCGCCGAAGACCTGGGTTGGTTCGCCGACCTCGCCGAGAGTTTCGAGTGGACGCGCGACTTGGGCAAGGCCAAGCCGATGGGCATCCCCAACCAGCGCGAACTGCGCTACGAGGCCGTCGGCGTCGTCGGGGCCATCACGCCGTGGAACTTCCCCCACCAGATCAACTTCGCCAAGATCGGCCCGGCGCTGGCCGCCGGGTGCACGGTCGTGCTGAAGCCCGCGCCGGACACCCCGTGGGCCGCGGCCCTGGTCGGCAAGGTCATCGCCGAGGAGACTGACTTTCCGCCGGGCGTGGTCAACGTGATCACCTCCTCCGACCACGCGATCGGTGCGCAGCTCTCGGCCGACCCGCGGGTCGACATCATCTCGTTCACCGGCTCCACCGTGACGGGCAAGAAGGTCATGGAGGCCTCGGTGGACAGCCTGAAGAAGGTCTTCCTCGAGCTCGGCGGCAAGTCCGCGTTCATCGTCCTCGATGACGCCGACCTCGGCGGCGCCTGCTCGATGGCCGGCTTCGCCGTCGCCACCCATGCCGGCCAGGGGTGTGCCATCACCACGCGCCTGTTGGTCCCGCGCGAGAAGCTCGACGAGGCGATCAAGGCGACCGCCGACACTATGAAGGGCCTCGCGGCCGACGACCCGAGCAAGCCGGGCACCATCTGCGGTCCGCTGATCAGCGCGAAGCAGCGCGAGCGCGTCGAGGGCTACATCAAGCTCGCCGTCGAAGAGGGCGGCACCATCGAGTGCGGCGGCGGCCGGCCCGCGGGCAAGGACAAGGGCTTCTTCGTCGAGCCGACGCTGATCTCGGGTCTGGACAACTCCTCGCGCGTGGCGCAGGAGGAGATCTTCGGTCCGGTGCTCGTCATCATCCCCCACGACGGCGACGACGATGCGATCCGCATCGCCAACGACTCCCCCTACGGCCTGTCCGGCATGGTCTACGGCACCGACGAGGACCGCATCAACCACGTCGTCAACAGTGTCCGGACCGGAACAATGGGCGTCAACGGCGGCATCTGGTACGCCGCCGACGTGCCCTTCGGCGGCTTCAAGCAGTCCGGTATCGGGCGCGAGATGGGCGTCGCCGGGTTCGAGGAGTACCTCGAGTCCAAGGCCGTCGCCAAGCCGGCGTAACCACAGCCCGCATAGCCACAACCAACCAAACCCAACAGTTAGGAAAGATCTCATGAGCTCAGGACGCTTCGACGGCAGGACCATCATCGTGACCGGTGCCGCCGGCGGTATCGGCGAAGGCTACGCCCGCGGGCTGGCCGACGAGGGCGCGAACGTCGTCGTCGCCGACCTCAACGACGAGGCCGGCGAGAAGGTCGCCGCCGACATCGGTGGCCTGTACGTGCACACCGACGTCTCCGACCCGGCTTCGGCCGAGGCCCTCGCCGCGGCGACGGTCGAGCGCTACGGCAACATCAACGGCCTGGTGAACAACGCCGCGATCTACGGCGGAATGAAGCTCGACTTCCTCATCACCGTCCCGTGGGACTACTACAAGAAGTTCATGAGCGTGAACCTCGACGGCGCGCTCGCCGTGACCCGCGCGGTGTACCCGCACATGAAGGAGGGCGGCGCGATCGTGAACCAGTCCTCGACCGCCGCTTACCTCTACAGCGGTTTCTACGGCCTGGCCAAGGCCGGGATCAACAACCTGACCTTCCAGCTCGCCACCGAGCTCGGCGGCAACAACATCCGCGTCAACGCGATCGCGCCCGGCCCCACCGACACCGAGGCCACCCGGACGACCACCCCCGAGGAGATGGTCAAGGACATGGTGAAGGCGCTGCCGCTCAAGCGGTTCGGCACCCCCGCCGACCACGTCGGCATGTGCAAGTTCCTGCTGTCGGATGAGGCCAGCTGGATCACCGGCCAGATCTTCAACGTCGACGGCGGGCAGGTCTACCGGCCATGAGCGACGACGTCCGCCTCGGCTACGTCGGCCTGGGCAACATCGGCGGCCCGATGGCCGCACGGTTGGCGCAGTGGCCGGGCGGGCTCACCGTCTTCGACCTGTCCGACGAGGCGGTCGAACGCCTCGTCGAGGCAGGGGCGGCGCGGGCCGACTCCCTCCCAGAGCTGGCCAAGCGAGCCGACGTCATCGGCATCTGCGTCGTCAACGACGCCCAGGTGCACGCCGTCGTCGCCGACCTCCTCACCACGGCGGCACCCGGCACGGTCATCACCGTCCATTCGACGATCGGGCCCGACACCGCCGCCGAGTTGGCGCAGGTCTGTGCCCGCCACGGGGTACAACTGCTCGACGCTCCGATCTCTGGCGGAGCGCCGGGGGCCGAGCAGGGCCGGTTGGCGATCATGTTCGGCGGCCCACGCGAGGCCTACGACCAGGTCAAGCCGGCGTTCAAACTCGCCGGGGACATGTTGGTCCACGCCGGCGAGGAGGTCGGGGCGGGCACCAAGATGAAGCTGGCGCGCAACCTGCTGCACTTCATCTCGTTCACCGCAACGACGGAGGCGTCCCGCTTGGCCGAGGCCGCCGGGATCGACTTGGAGAAACTCGGCCGAGTCGTTCGCCACACCGACGCCATCACCGGTGGCGCCGGGGCGATCATGCTGCGCAAGACGACGGCACCGATCGATCCCGACGACTTCTGGTACGGCGTCTTCACCCACGTGGTCAACTTGGGCAACAAGGACCTCGACCTGGCGTTGGCGCTGGGCGGGCAACTCGACGTCGACCTTCCGCTGGGCACGATTGCCCGCGCCGAACTGGCGCCGGGCCTCGGAATCGTCGACTAGTACCAGAGCCAGAGCAGAGCAAGAACCAGAGGAGCACAGAGGCATGAGTTCAGGAACCGCCGTCGGCGGAGAGGGTACCGAACAGCGCAAGCGCGGCGTCGACAAGATGTCGGAGGTCTATGGCTGGGAGATGTCTGACGGTCCCGGCCTTCACTTCGGGCACACCGCCGACCAGTTGTTCGCCGAGGTGTGGACGCGCGAAGGTCTGTCCAACCGCGACCGGCGCCTGCTGCTGCTCGGCCTGCTGGCCGGCAACGGCCACACCGACGTCGCCGAGATCCAGGCCGGAGCGGCCCTCGGCAATGGCGAGCTCACGCCCGAACAGCTCGAGGAGATCGCACTGTTCCTCTGCTACTACGCGGGCTGGCCGGTGGGGACGAAGATGAACTCGGTGTTCGGCGGCGCGATCAACAACTGGCGCAAAGCGCAGAAGCAGGCATGAGCGTCGCGTTCGTCGAGCTCACCGGGGGCAAGGGCTGCTCGTTGATGAGTGCGACGGCGGGCCCCGACCTGGTGGCGCACGACTACACCGAGACCGAGTACGCCGCCAGCGGCACCGTCGGCGGGCGCACTCCGACCGGTGACGCGCCGCCGGCCGATTTCACCACCCGCGTCGTGGTCCGCCGCCCCGCTCATCCGGAGCGGTTCAGCGGCACGCTCGTCGTCGAATGGCTCAATGTCAGCTCCGGTGCCGACGCCCCGGCCGAGTACACCTATATCGCCCAAGAACTCGTCCGGGCCGGACACGCGTGGGCGGGCATCTCGGCGCAATACACCGGGGTCGAGGGCGGCGCCGGGTCGGTGCAGCTCGATGTCGCAGCGCCGGGACTGGCCCAGGCCGACCCGGAGCGCTACGGCGCCATGAACCACCCCGGCGACGCCTACTGCTACGACATCTTCGGTGCGATCGCGGCCGCCCTGCGCGGTCCTGGTGGACCGCTGGCAGATCTTCGGGTCGAACGAGTATTGGCCGTCGGCGAATCGCAGTCGTCGATGGCGCTGACCACCTACGTGACCGAGTTCGCCGAGGGCGACGACGCGATCGACGGCTACCTTGTCCACAGCCGGCCTTTTGGGCGCCTGCCGTTCGCGCAGGTCGGGGCACCGGCCGACATCACGCTGGCCTACGAGGGCGGGCCCGTCCGCTTCGGTAAGCCCGCCAAGCCCGTCGTCGTCGTGCAGACCGAGACCGAGTTGCTCACCAACTTCAAGTACTACCTGGCGCGCGAGCCCGACAACGAGCACCTGCGGGTCTGGGAGGTCGCCGGCTCGGCACACGCCGACCTCGTGCAGATCGGACCGTTCGAGGAATATCTCGGCCTCCCCGATCCCGTGAACCGCGGGCAGCAGTTGTTCGTCCTGCGCGCCGCACTGCGCCACCTGGATGCGTGGTCGCGCGGTGGAGCCGCGCCGCGCAGTACACCGCCGCTGAGCCTCATCGAGCATCCTGACGCCGAGCCGACGCTACAACTCGACGACGTCGGCAATGCCGTCGGCGGGGTGCGCATGCCCTGTGTCGAGGCACCCACGCAGGTACTGACCGGCGTCGTCGCGAATCCGGTGTCGCGGATCCATCTGCTCTTCGGCGCGACAAAGCCGATTCCCGACGAGGCGCTGGCGGCCCGATACGGGTCTTCCGAGGGCTACCTGAAGGCGTACGAGCAGGCCGCTGACGCTGCGATCGAAGCCGGTTTCGCCGTTCCCGAGGATCGCGCCGAACTACTGGACGGCGCCAACCCCGACCTAATCCCCGGCTGAGCCGTCCCCGCTCTTCGTCGAGCGTGCGGCAAGGCCAGCCCGCCGCACGCTCGGCGTCAGCTGAGGGGCTCGGTGAGGAACTCGTCGGTCAGGGACTTGACCACACCGGAGAAGACGTGGCCCACATGGCCACCCGGGTACCACTCGATGCGCCCACCCCAATGGTCGTGCAGCTTCTGCGCCGCAGTCACCCAGGTGACGCGGTCGTTGAGCGCAGCGATCACCAGGCGCCGATCCGGCTCGGCGTAAGGCATTACGGAAAGCGGGTCGACGACCGATGTCACCGCGGTGACGCTGTCGCTGCGAAGCAACTGCGCCGCGGTCTTGCCCAGTTCACCGGCACGGTCCATGTGGTGGGCCAGCGTCGAATGCACGCCGAGCATCGGGACCAGCGCCAACACTGACGAGACCGACGGCTCCAGACCGGCGACCATCGCCGCCAGCGGACCACCCAACGACGTTCCGGCAATCGTGATGTCGGCCGGTGCGGCCGAATTCGCCCACGCGACGAGCGCCCGGATCTCGGCGATGGCGCGCACCGTGACGGCGACGTTCTCCAACGGGTCGAACCCGGGGTAGTCGACGCTGGGGTGGGCCCGGGTCCCGTGCGCCGGCAGCACCGGCAGGATGACGTTGTATCCGAGCTTCTCGTGCAGGTGCGCGGCCCGGAAGGTGAAGAGGTCGTCAGGCCGGCCCTGCCCGGCACCGTGCACCCAGATGATCCAGCGGCGCCCGGGTTCGTCGTGGGCGAGCACCCGCGCCGACACCACACCGTCCAGGTAGGGCGCGTACGGCGCCAACGGCCCGGGCAGGTTGACCTCCGGGTAGAAGTCGATGAGTTCGTAGACCGTCGTCGTAAAGCGCTTGCGGGTGCGGCGCAGGATCGTCGGCACCGGTTGCGGCTGGTTGACCCCGGTCACGCCGAGTTCGGTGAGAATCGGTGCCGCCTCCTCGCACCGGGCGACATCGGAGGCCAGGTCGTCGATGGATGACACGTCGCGCACGATCGAGTTGATCGCGACGAAGAGCTCGTCGACGGCGGACTCACCGACCGTCCGCGCCCCCACCTTCGACGGCGGGATGCCCAGCCGGTCCGATCCCCGCGCCGCTGCGCGCGCACTGGCGACCGCGCGGGGCATCACGTTGGCGAACAGCCCGACCCGCGCAACCGTCGTATCCCATTTGCTCAGTCCCACGTCACTCACTTCGCCTTCTCGTCGGGTTTGGCCGCGGTTTCGGCGGACAGGTCGAGCATCCCGCGCTCGACCAAGGCAGCCTCTACTGTGTCGAGCGACTCCGCCACCCGGCCCAGGAACCGCTCCGGGTCGGGCATGGATTCGGGCGTCGTGATGAGGCCCATGCTGATCCGCCCGGCATAGCTGTAGGCGGTGAGGTTCACGTCGGCCGGCGCGATCGCCAGCGCGAAGGAAATCCAGTCGACGACCTCGATCTGCCCGACCCAGCGCGTCTGGCGCGGCCCGGGGAGGTTCGCGGTCGTGATGTTGTTGACGACGCGGGGCACCACCGGCGCGGCCAGCTTCCGGAACACCGGCCCGGTCCGACCGGTGTAGACGGCGATCTGATCGGTCAGCTCGAAACCGACGGTGCGCCGCTTGCTCACCGCGGCGGCGCAGCTCTGCGCGGTCGCCGTCAGGCGGTCGACGGGGTCGTCGATGTCGGTCCGCAGGTAGGCCAGTGCCGTGGAGATCTCGTTGCCAGCGGTCCGGTTGGATGTCAGGTCGGCAGCGACGCCGAACACCGTCACCGACGGGGACCGCAAGTCCTCGCTACGGGCGATCATCTCCGCGCGCTTGGCACCGGCGATGACGCCGTGCAACGCGCCGTTGACGGTCGTCTCGGTAGCGACCGCGACGCGCTGGATCCGCGCCAATGCGAGGTCGGCACTCGCGCAGCGCCGCTCCCCGCCGCTGCGCGTGGAGAAACTGTTGCGCGCGGACTCCATCGGCTGGGGCACCAGATGGCGGTCCTCGAACCGGCGGGAGTTGACGACGCCCTTGACGAAGCGTGCGGTCGCGCCGGGCACGTCACGGATCAGCCTCTTGGACTCCTCGCGCGCGTTGGTCAGCAGTTCCTCACGCTCGACCGGCTCCAACTCGCCGATCGGGCAGGGCGCGACCGTGCCGCCCTCCTCCGACGTGGCGATCATGAAGGTGTTCAACGCCGCCAATCCGTCGGCTACCGCATGGTGCACCCGCACGACGACGGCCTGCTGGCCGTCGGCGAGGCCGTTGACCAAGGTCATCGCCCACAGTGGCCGGGCGCGGTCGAGCTGCTCGACGGCCAGATCGGTGAGGATCGCATCCAGGGCATGCCGGTCCCCCGGCTCTTGCGCGGTCCGCTCGTCCAGATGATCGGCAACGTTGAAGTTCTCGTCGTACACCCAGAACGGCCGGGCACTGTAGGTCTGCGACGCGGTCTCAACGCGTTGCGTCGCACGCGGAAAATGGCCGAGGTAGTCCGGCAGGACCTCGATCAACTCGTCCAACGTCACGGGCTTGCCCCGGCGCGACGAGTCGATGATCGCCACCTTCAGCGTGTGCATCGGAGTGGTGGGGTTCTCCATGTTCAGCATCAGGGCGTCATTGCCCGAAAGCCGCTGCAGTCGTTGCATGCTTCAGCCCTCCTTCGGTGACAGGTCCCGTTTGAGCACCTTGCCGGTGGCGTTACGCGGGAGAACCTCGATGAAATGGATATCGCGGGGCACCTTGTAGCCCGCAAGCTGTGCCTTGACGTGCGCCTTGAGTTGGTCGGCATCGATGCTCGCGTCACTGCGCACCACGTAGGCGGCCAATCGCTGGCCGAACTTCTCGTCATCGACACCGATCACCGCGACCTCGCCGACGCCGGGGTGCGCGTCGAGGACCTGCTCGACCTCGAGCGGGTAGACGTTCTCCCCACCCGACACGATCATCTCGTCGTCGCGACCGACGACGTAGAGACGACCGGCCTCGTCGAAACGCCCGACGTCTCCGGAGAGCATGTAGCCGTCGGCGTAGTCCTTGGTGTCGGTGCTGGTGTAGCCGTCGAACGACGACTCGTTGGCGACGGCGATCTTGCCGACGTCGCCGACCGGCAGCGGACGCAACTCGTCGTCGAGGATCCGGACCTCGGTCCCGGCGATCGGCCGTCCGGCGGTGTCGGGCGCGAAGCGCAGATCCGCGGGGGTGGCGGTGCTGATCAGGCCCGCCTCGGTCGCGTTGTAGCTGTTGTAGACGACGTCGCCGAAGCGGTCCATGAACGCGATCATCGACTCCGCGCGCATCCTCGAACCGCTCGCGGTCGCAAACCGCAACGACGGCATCGGGCGAGCGTCGAGGACCTCGTCGGGCAGGTCGATGATCCGCTCCAGCATGACCGGTACAACAGCGAGCCCGGACGCGTTGTGCTTGCGCACGAGGTCGAGGGTGCCGACCGGGTCGAAGCGACGACTCATCACCATCGTCACGTGCATGGTCGAGGCGATCGCCATCTGCCCGAATCCCCACGCGTGGAAGATCGGTGCGGCGATCACCATCGTCTCGCCCCCACGCCACGGGATGCGGTCGAGCATCGCCGCCAGAGACATCACGTCGGAGCCGCTGGTGGCGCGCTTGGCCCCCTTAGGGGTGCCCGTCGTGCCCGACGTGAGCAGGATGATGCGACCGGGTTTGCGCGGGCGCGCCGGGCGCTGGCCGAGGCGGCGGACGATGAGCCGTTCGGCGGTGTCGGGATCGTCGCGCAGCCCGGTGCCCTCCTGCCACGACCACAAGCACGGCATCGTCGGGTTGGCGTCGCGGGAGTGGGCGATCAGGTCGGCGAACTCGTCGTCGGCGATGACGATGTCGGCGTTCTCGCGCAGGAGGACGTCGCGCAGCTGCGGCCCGGCGAACCCGGTGTTCAGCAGGACGGCGTCGGCGCCGAGGCGGATGGTCGCGGCCAGCGCTTCGATGAGCCCGCGGTGGTTGCGGCACATGATGGCGACGGTGCGCGGCGTCCGGCCGGCCATCTCGGCGAGCCCGACGGCGAGGGCGTCGACACGGGCGTCGAGCTGCGCCCAGGTGAGCGATCCCGCCTCGTCGTACAGCGCGGTGTCGCCCGGGTGCTGCGCGGCGGCCAGCCCGATTCCGCTGACCGCGTTGGTTCCACCTTGGCGCCGCAGCGACAGGCCCATCCGCAGGTAGCGGTCGGGGCGCAGCAGGGTCAGGAATCGGCTGCGCACGAGCACGCTGAAGATCCAGGTCAAGCGGGAGATCTGATCGCGGATGCGGTTCATTGGTGTCCTCAGCCGATGATGGGGAATCGGCGCTCGTCGGAGAGTTCGTCGAGTGCGGCCTGCATGCGGGAACGGATGAGTTCGTCGACGGCGTCGATGTCGGGGTCGGCGCCGAACTCGGCAGTGATGTCGATCGGGTCGAGGACCCGGGTGACCATCTTGGAAGGCAGCGGAAGGTTCGGCGTCATGCCGAGTCCGAGGCCGAACGGGAAGCCGAGGACCAGCGGGGCGCGCTGGGCGCGGATCAACTTGTCCAGGCGCAGGAACTTGGCCAGGCCGGCGCCGTCGTTGAGGAAGAGTTGGGTCTCCTGGCCGCCAATGGTGACGATGGGGACGATCGGCACCCCGGCCTTGAGAGCTGTGCGGATGTAACCCTGGTTGCCGTTGAAGTCGACCTTGGCCCCGTCTCGGGTCGGGCGCATGGCGTCCCAGTCACCGCCGGGGAAGACGAGGGTGGCCATGCCGTCCTGGAGTGCGGCGACCGCGTTGCGCGGGTTCGCGGGGAGGAACCCGAATTTGCGGAAGATGGCGTCACCCTGGCCGATGAAGATCAGGTCGTGGGCCAGCGTGCACAACGGACGGTCATCGCCGAACTCCTCGGAGAAGGCGACAGCCAACAGTGGGACGTCGTAGGCCAGGGTCCCGCCGGAGTGGTTGCTGACCAGCAACACGCCCCCTTCGGGCACCTTCTCCATGCCGGTGACCTCCGACCGGAAGTACATCTTGGCGATGGTCCGCAGCAGCGGCATGACCCGCCCGACCCATACGGGGTCCCAGCCGTCGGTCTTGGGCGCGGAATCGTCCGACTCGGGTGCATCCCCCTTCGCCGACGCGGAACCGTCTTTACCCTCTGCCATCGTTCCCCCCTCCGAGCCATGAAAACCCGCCGTGCGCTGGGCGACAAGCGGATCTGAGTGTGTTTCACACTAGACTAGAACACGTTCTAGTTTTGCGGCAACCGCCCGAGCTGTGTCCACAGTGAATCCTCATACTGAAGAATCGACTCGTGCGCGTCTTGATCACCGGTGCGACCGGATTCGTCGGCGGCTGGACAGCGGCCGCCATCGCCGAGCAGGGCCACGAGCTCCGCTTCTTAGTCCGCAGTCCCGACAAACTGCGGCGAACAGCAGATTTCTTCGGTTTCAACGGCGACGACCACGTCGTCGGTGACATCACCGATCCGACGTCGACGGCGAGCGCCCTGCAGGGTTGCGACGCCGTCGTGCACACCGCAGCCGAGGTCGTGCTGCAGCACACCGACGACGCCGACGACGACGCCATGGTGGCGCGCAACGTCGCCGGCACGCGCAACATCGTCGGCGGTGCCGTCGATGCCGGTATCGGGGCCATCGTCCACGTGTCGAGCTCGGTGGTGCTGTGGTCGAAGACGCGGCCGATACTCGACGGCGAGTCGCCGTTGACCGGCGGCGCCGGGGCTTACGGACGCTCGAAGACCGCCGTCGAAAAGTACGTCCGCGACCTCCAGGACCGTGGGGCACCGATCGCGATCACCTACCCGTGCGGCGTCATGGGTCCCGCCGCCGCCGGCCACCTGGGCGAATCGGGCGACGGACTGTTCAGCCTCGCCGACGCCGGTGTCCTCGGCCGCACCGGCGGACTGACCGTCGTCGACGTGCGCGACCTAGCCGACCTACACACCCGGCTCATCGAGCCCGGCCACGGCCCGCGCCGCGTCGCCGCCGGCGGGCACCGGTTGACCGGTCGAGCGCTGGCCCGCGCAATGTCGGCCGCATCGGGACGTCGGGTCCACTACATCCCGATCCCCAACACTGCCCTCGTCGGGCTGGGCCGACTCGCCGACCGCTTCCGCAACCTCGTCCCTGCCAGTCTCGAGCAGCTCAGCGAGACGGCGGTCGATTACCTGCTGTATCCGCCCGACCCCGACAACTCGACCGCCGAGGCACTGGGCGTCACCTTCCGGCCGATCTCCGAGACCTTCGAGGCGGTTTTCGCCTCGCGCAACGACCGGAACACGCAAGAGGCATAGCCTGAAGCCGTGTGCACCGATGACACGGATGCGGGAACGCCCGAACCCTTCACCGCCGCTGACGCCGAGGCGGTGCGGCGGCTCTGGGAACCGCTGGGCCTGCCCGGCCTGATCGACATCCACACCCACTTCATGCCGCGCAACGTGCTCGACAAGGTGTGGGCCTTCTTCGACGGCGTCGGGCCCGCGTTGGGCCGCGAGTGGCCGATCCACTACCGCGCCGACGAGCAGGTCCGCTCCGACGGTCTCGAGGCTTTCGGGGTGCGTGCCTTCACCTCGATGGTCTACGCGCACAAGCCCGGCATGGCCGCATGGCTCAACGAGTGGGCAGTCGGCTTCGCCTCCCGCGAGCCGCGCTGCCTGCACACGTCGACCTTCTACCCCGAGCCGGGCGCACTGCAGTACACCGCCGACGCCATCGAAGCGGGGACACGGGTCTTCAAGGTGCACGTGCAGGTCGGCGACTTCTCCCCCGCCGACCCGCTGCTCACCGGGGTGTGGGGACTCATCGCCGACGCCGACCTGCCCGTGGTCATCCACTGCGGATCGGGTCCGGCTCCGGGGCCCTACACCGGGCCCGGCCCGGTCGCCGAGATCCTGGCCCGCTTCCCGTCGCTACGGCTCATCGTCGCCCACATGGGCACGACGGAGTACCTGGACTTCCTCGACCTCGCCGAACGCTACGAGAACGTCGGCCTGGACACGACGATGTCGTTCACCGATTTCGCCGAGGTCGACTCGCCGTACCCGCGTGACGCGCTACCCCGGGTAAAGGCGTTGGGCGACAAGGTCTTCTGGGGCTCGGACTACCCGAACATCCCCTATCCGTACGCCCACGGCATCGAGGCCCTCATCGGCCTCGACCTCGGCGACGATTGGCTCCGCAAGGTCCTTTACGACAACGCGGCCCGACTCTTCGAGGTCTAGCCGTCCTTGCCGGTGAAGTCGGCAAGCGCCTCGGCGTTGGCGCCGGTGCCCATGAGTCGGCGGAACCACGCGCCCTCGACCTCCTTGGCCGCGCGGACCTGCTCGCTGATCGGCGCGACCATCGTCTCCTTGACGGCCATCAGACTCGCCAGCGGCTTGTCGGCGAGCACGTGCGCGTGCCGATAGGTCGTCGGCATCAATTCGTCAGGCTCGCAGACGTCGAAGACCAGGCCCATCCGCTGCGCCTGCGCGGCGTCGATCCACTCCGACGACATCAGCATCCACGTCGCGTTCTGCCGCCCGATCAGTGCCGGCATGAAGAACGACGACGAGGCCTCCGGTGCGACGCCCAGCGCGGTGAACGGGCACTTCAGCCGCGCCTGCGACGACATGAACACCAGGTCGGCGAAGCCGATGATCGTGGCACCGATTCCGAGGCCGATCCCATTGATCGCGACGATCAGCGGCTTAGGGAACTCGGCGAGCGCGTCGACCAGCCCGGGGAAACCGAATTCGCCGGGCACGAAGTCGGGATCACTCACGCGGGCCTGCATCTCCATCAGGTCGGTGCCGGCGGAGAACGCCCGTCCGGCGCCTGTGATCACGACGACCGACACGTCGGGATCGGCCGCAGCGTCGCGCAGTCCGCGCGCCGTCGCGTCGTACAACGCCTCGTTGAACGCGTTGAGC
>DLKD01000068.1 GCA_002477755.1 Gordonia sp. UBA7599 | reverse complement strand
TCGCCCGCGACCTGCACGCCCATGAGGAGACTGCCGCGCTGCTCGGCTCGGCGCTGGCCGCCATGGGCGACGACCCGTCGTCGACCGCTCATGACCGCTACGACGTCCTCATGGCGCGGGCCGATGCGTACCGGTGGTCGGGCCGATGGGTCGAGCTGACCGCCGACATCCGTTCGGCGATCGACGCGGCGCGAACCGTCGGCGATGCCGAGTTGGTACTGAGGGCTGCGACGTCGGGCGCGCAGGGTGCGCTCTGGCAGACCACCTACCACGGCGAAGTCGACGAAACGCTGGTCGCCGCGCTCCGGGAGGGGCTGGCGGCTCTGCCGACCGAACCGTCGGCGCTGCGCTGCCGTGCGACAGTCGCCCTTGCCGGCGAGCTGTACTACGCCGAGCCGCTCGCGGTCCGGCGCGCCCTCGTCGACGAGGCGCTGGCCATGGCCGACAAACTCGGCGACCCCGCGCTGAGGGTCGAGGTCATGCAGATCTCCGCGGTTGCGGTGTGGACGTCTGCCACCGCGCACGAACGCGTCCACCTCGCCGAGGAGTCGGCGCGTATCGCCGCCGAGATCGGTCGCGATCGGGACACCGTCCTGTCCCTGACGCTGGCGGCGGTCGCCCACGCCGAGGCGGGACGGCCCGACCGAATGCGCGAACTCGCCGAGGAGGCGATGTCGGAGGCGCAGCGACTGCGATTGGTCTACGCCGAGCTCGTCCTGAGCGGCCTGATCATGCCTTGGCTGGCGATGGGCGGGCGCACGCAGGAGTGCGAGCAGATGCTCGAGCGGGTGCAGCGCCTGCACCAGCAGGCCTCGATCCCGCAATCCGAGCAGGCGATGATGGGGGCGGTGTTCGTGTACGCGGTGTGGAACGGGTCGGCCCCCGACGTCGTGGAACCGCTTATGGCAATGGCGCGCAACGATCCGCTGCCCATGGCGCCGATCGTGGGCGCTCTGCTGTGCCGCGTCGACCGGGTCGACGATGCCCGCGAATACGTGCGAACCCACCCCGTCGACCTCGATCACGACGACTGGTTCTCGATGCTGGCCTGGTGCAATGCCGCGGAGCTGTCGATGTACCTTCAGGACCCCGTCCTGGCAGCCGACGTGCTCGCGCTGATCGCCCCGTTCGCCGGTCACAGCTGCTCCGGGGGCTCCGGCAACGCCGCCGGTCCGGTGGACACCTACATTGCCTTCGCGCACGTCGCGCTGGGCGACACGGCGGCGGCCTCGGTCCATGCCGATCGGGCGATGGCGCTGTGCGAGCAATGGGAGATCCCGCTGGCCGCGCAACGGTTGCGCGACCAGCGGGATCAATTCGGCTTCTAACGCCTCATCTCCGGTCAGCCCACCAACACCGGGACGCGGTCGTCCCCGTCGTCGGAAGCCGCCTTCTCCTCGTCGACGTCGGCGTCAATCGTGGTCGACGGCACCGGGAGCACCGCTGAACCCTCGACGTCGAACTCGGGCAGGAGCCGGTCCAGCCACGCGGGCAGCCACCAGTTCCACCGCCCCAGCAGGGTCATGGTGGCGGGCACCAGGACCATCCGAACGACGGTGGCATCCACGAGGATCGCCGTAGCCATGCCGACGCCGAGCATCTTGACCACCACGTCACCCTCGCTGGCGAAGCCGAGGAACACTGCGACCATGATTGCCGCCGCGCACGTGATGACCTTGCCCGTGTCGCCGAGTCCGCGCACGACGCTGCCGTGGGCGTCGCCGGTGCGCAACCAGTCCTCGCGGATCCGGCTGAGCAGGAACACCTCGTAGTCCATCGACAGGCCGAACAGGATCGCGAAGATCAGGATCGGCACCCAGCTCGACACCGGCGTCGCGTGGTCGAGGCCGATCAACCCGGCTCCCCAGCCCCACTGGAACACCGCGGTGATCACGCCGTAGGCGGCACCGATCGACAGCAGGTTCATTGCCGCGGCCTTGAGTGGGATCAATATCGATCGGAAGATCACCATCAGCAGCAGCACGGACACGGTGACGACGAAGCCGATCACCAGCCACAGCCGCACGGCCAGCTCATCACTGATGTCCGACAGCAAGGCCGACCATCCGGTCACGATGACGCCGTCGGGTGCGACGTCGCGCAGGTGCGCAATGAACCCACCGGTGCGTTCGTCGGCCGGGGTGAACCTCGGCTCGACGGTGAACATCGAGATCGCACCGTCGGACGAGTGGACGACCGGGCTGACCCGCGCGACGTCGTCGTCACCGGCCACGCGGGTGGCAAACGAGGTGACGGCGCCGTCGGTGATTGCGGCGCGTTGCGCGACGATCGTCACGGGGCCGTTCGCGCCGGGACCGAACTCAGCGGCGATCAGGTCGAAGGCCCGGCGGTTGGTGGCCTCCGACGTCTGCGTGCTGTCGTCCTGTGGCCACGTGCGCATGTCCACCAGGGGTGCGGCAAGCGCGAGCAGCACAGTTGTCCCAGCCAGGACCCACACCAGGGGGCGGCGGGAAACCCGCTGGGCCCACCGCATCGTCAACGCCCGGCCGGCCGGGGCGGCACCGCGGCGTTCTCGACGCGGCTGCAGTCGGGTACCGGCGAACCGGGAGAGGACCGGAACGAGCGTCAGCGCCGACACCATCGCGGCGACGACGGCGATGCCGGTGGCCATGCCGAACGACTTGTAGGTGGCCAGCCCTGCCAGGCCCAGCCCCAGCAGGGACACCAGGACGGTGAGTGACGCGAAGACGACCGACCGTCCCGCGGTTGCCAGGGTCATACCCGTCGCATCGGGGATGGCATGCCCGGCCCGAAGGTTCTCGGTGAACCGCGACACCATGAGCAGGGAGTAGTCGATGCCGACGCCGAGCCCGACCATCGAGGCGACGATCGGTGCGGAGGTGCTCACGTCGGTGACCGCCGCGAGCAGGGTGACCCCGGCCGAACCGGCGGCCAAACCACCGAGTGCGACGACGATCGGCAGGCCGGCGGCCACAACCGACCCAAAGGCCAGCATGAGGATCAACAGGGCGGCCCCGACGCCGATCAATTCGCCATGGCCCTTGATTGGCGCGGCTGCGGTGGCCGGTTGGTCACCGCCGAACTCGACCTGGATGCCTGCATCGCGCGCGGGCTGGACCGCCTTGTCCAGTGGTTTGATGTTGCCCATCAGATCGGGGTGGGTGACCGCAGCGTCGTAGGCCAGGTGCAGGACCGCGGTCTTCCCGTCGTCGGATAGCCGTGGCGGATCGACGTGGGCGGCGTGCGGCACGACGGCCAGCCGGGCGGCGAGTGCGGTCAGCGTGGCCACCGGAATGCGCTGGTCGTCGTGCAGCACGACATTGGCCGTCGCGTTGCCCGAATTCGGGAGGTGCTCGCGCAACAGGTTCAGGCCGTGTTGGGATTCGGTGCCGGGCACGTCCCAGTCGTCCTGGGTCGTGCCACCGACCGTGCCGGCGAGGACGAACAGCGCGACGACGGCGACAAGCCAGCCGGCGAGCGTGCGCCACGGATGCAGGGCCGCAGTGCGGCCGAATCGGAAGAGCAGGGAGGACATCGCAATGCCTTTCTCCAGGCGGATTGATTCGGGTGGATCTATCCGGGGTTGGTTTTCTGTGCCCACCCACCGTCGCCGGGACCGCTTGTCTTTCACTTGAAGCCGACTTGGAGTGCGCCGCACCGTGAGGGCCGATAATGGGCGGGTGCCTGCCAAGCCATCGCACCCACCGTCAGACAACAGCGGGTTTTCCGCCGCGGGTCGCCACCGCCGACCGAAAACGGACGCCGCACTGCTTGTGGCGTTTCTGATCGGCCTGACCCTCGTGGTGGTCTTCGGAAGGCTCGCGTCGGACGACGACATCCTGGTTTACGAATTCACCGGCGATCCGGGGGCGCGCGCCGCCGAGCTCGACCGGGCGGTCCGCTTCGACTTCGGGTTCATCGCCGGGTTCACCCTCGCGCTCGGCTCAGCCGCGCTCTTCCTGCGCTCACGCGCGTTCTCCGGACCCATGCGCACGACCATGACGGTGCTGCTCGGCATGCTGGGCGTCGCCGCGCTCTCCGACGTCGGCGAGGACGTCGCCCTGCTGCACCACAGCGGCGCATGGTCGGCACCGTTCGCCACTCTCAAGTTCGTCATGATCGTGCCCGTCGTCCTGATCGTCGTCGGGGCATTGCTGGGGCACGCCGGACGGGCGTTCTTCTCCTGGCGCTTCCGGCGGCGCAGCACCGCTCACACGACCGACGGGGCGCACGTGCTCGCGGGCAGTCGCGATGACGAGTCGCCCGAACAGTACCGCTGGCGGCGCGCCTACTGGGTGCCGACGGTGGCCGACCCGATGACGACCGACACCACCGCGATCTGTCTGTCCGGCGGCGGGATCCGTGCGGGCAGTGTGGCACTCGGCGCGCTGCAGGCACTCTCGGGCAGCATCGACGCGAAAGCCGACTCCGCGTCGCGCAACGTCGTGGCCGAGACCGACTACATCGTCTCGGTCTCCGGTGGCGGATTCCTCGCCGGAGCGTTTCTGCAGGCCGCGCACAGCCCACCGAAGTCGTCGATCTGGCCGACGGGCATGAGTGAGACCTTGGGAGCCGCCAACCCCGCCGACATTCCCGACAAACCACTGCCCGTCGACCGGTCGTTCAAACGCGGTTCGGTCGAATACGACCGGGTCCGGCGACACGCCAGCTACATCGCCGACTCGCCGCGCGAGCTGTCGGTGGCACTGGCCGTCGTCGCGAAGAACATGCTGCTGTCGCTGGCCGTCGTCTTCACTCCGGCCGTCGTGCTGGGCGTGCTGCTCGGCGTGCTGTACGCCCGACTGCCGATCTCGGCGGTGGAACTCGACTCTGCCTGGTCGACGACGACGTCGAACACACAACCGTCGCTCATCGTCATCGGTGCGGCAGCGGCGTTGGCGGTGCTGTCGCTGGCCGGCGCGAATCTGGCCGAAGCGGTGTCGACCAAGCGCTGGGCGATGGATCTCAACACCGCACTGACCCGCGTCGGGCAGGTCGCCGCGGCCGGTGCGGCTCTGGTCGCGGTGGCGACGTTCGTGATCCCCTGGGCCATGCGCGCCGTGTGGTCGGGGGGCGGGCCGGGCAGTGCCGCCGGGGTGGCCGCGCCGGTCTCGTCGGTCCTGCTGCTGAACTACCTGGCCGTGCTGGCTGCGATCCTGTGGCGCAACCGCGGATCGCTCGCCGGGATCGTCGGGCGCCTGCGCGGCAAGCCCGCGGCCCAGAAACAGGCGGTTCCGCAGGGTGCGCTGCAGCTGCTCCTCGTGCTGGTGACGCTGATCGTCCTGGTGGTCTCGTGGCTGCTCACCGTCGCGGTCGTGGCTGCCTGGGCGGTGCGCGGGGCATCGCCAGACTCCCCCGACCTCGCGCAGGTGGTCGCGCTCGGCGCGGGCGCAGCGGTCCTGCTCGGCGTCCTGTCCCTGTTCGACGTCACGTCGATGAGCCTGCACCCGTTCTACCGGCGGCGGTTGGCCGGCGCCTTCGCGATGCGTCGGGTCCGCCTGCCCGACGGCCAGCTACGGGCCGTGCCCTATCCGCCGTCGGAATCGACGGAACTGGCGCTGTTCGACGAACCCCGGCGGACCCGCCTAGTCTGGCCGGTCCCCGCTGACGAGACAGCTGCTGCAGCCGCGCCGAAGAAGTCCACCGCCGTCACCACACCGGTATTCGTCTTCGCGGCCGCGGCGACCATGTCCGGTGAGGACAAACCGGCAAGCGGACAGAATGCCGCGTCGTACGTGTTCACCGCCGACTACGTGGGCAGCCCGGATCTGGGCTGGCTGGAAACCGATTCCCTCTCGCAAGTCGTGCCGACGCGCATCCTCCGCGACTTGACCGTGCAGGCCGCGGTGTCCATCAGCGGAGCGGCTTTCGCCTCCACCATGGGCCGGATGGCCCGCGGCTACCAGACCCTCCTCGCGGTGTCCGGAGCACGGTTGGGCAGTTGGCTACCCAACCCGCGGTTCCTCTACCAATCCCGCTTCGAGCAAGACAATCCGGCGTGGCCGCACGGGCTGCCGAACTTCCGCGGCATCAGCTACCTCGCCCGCGAAGTGTTCGGCCTGCACTCTGGTCGCGGCCGACTCGTCCAAGTCACCGACGGCGGGCACTACGAGAACCTGGGACTGGTGGAGGCGTTGCGGCGACGCTGCACGACGATCATCGCTGTCGACGCCAGTGGCGACGCCCCGCCGAGCCTGACGACGTTCGCCGACGCGATGCGGCTTGCCGAGTCCGAGCTCGGAATCCACTTCACCGTGGACGAAGAGGCGTCGCCGACGCGCATGGTGCCGGGCACCGCGGATCCGGTGACCACCGCCGGTGTCACCGATGACCTGCAGCGGAGGTTGGCGGCCTCGCCGATCGTCCGGGTGGGGTTCACCTATCCTCAGAGTGCCGGTGGCGGCAGCGGGACGTTGATTCTCGCAAAGGCCGTGCTGACTGCCGACCTGCCGCCGTGGTTACTCACCTACGCCGACAACCATCCGGTCTTCCCGCATGATGCGACGTCGGACCAGTGGTTCAACGAGGGCCAGTTCGCCGCCTACACCGAGCTCGGTCGTCATATCGGGGCACGTGCGGTCGAAGCGCTCCCTTGAGACACAAGTCACCGGCAACCGGCTTTTATTTCGTGTACCTAAGTAATATTCTTGAGGGGTGACCCCCCACGACGATCTGGCCCGCGAGTTGCGGCCCGCGTTGACGCGTCTCTACCTGGCCCTGCGGCGACGTGCCCCGGTGGCTCAGATGAGCGCGGCACAGGCCTCGGCGCTTTCGACGCTGATGTTCCACGGCCCGATCCGGATGGGTGAGTTGGCACAGCGCGAGGGCATCCGCATGCCGACCGCGACTGCGCTTGTCGACGGCATGATCCGGCTTGGACTCGTTCACCGCCGACCCGACCCCGACGACCGCCGCGCCGTCCTCGTCGACGTCACCGACGATGGCCGCGCCGCCGTGGAGGATGCCCGCCGGCACCGCGACGACGCCCTCACCGCCGCACTCGAGCGACTGTCCGACGAGCACTTGGAGCTCTTGGCCGCCGCCACCCCCGCGCTGCACGAACTGCAGCAACAACTCGAGAGCATCGCCCCGGCACCCGCTGTGCTCGGTGCCGCCGAATGACGAAGAAGGACCCTGTGACCACAACGATCGACGACGACACGACACCAGTCCCCGACGACGCCAACCAGTCTCTCGCGGAGATCTTCCGCAGCCAACCGCGAACCGTCTGGGTGACCGCGTTTGCCGCCGTCATCGCGTTCATGGGCATCGGCCTGGTCGATCCCATCCTCAACACGATCGCTGAGGCACTACACGCCGGCGAGTCGAAGCTCACCCTGCTGTTCGGCGTGTACCTGGGCGTCCAGGTGGTCGCCATGCTGATCACCGGTTGGGCGGCCTACCGCTTCGGCCCCAAGCGCACACTGACCGTCGGCCTCGTCCTGATCGTCGTCGCCGCGGGGCTCAGCGCATTCGGCTCCAACATCGACCAACTAATCGCCCTGCGAGTCCTCTGGGGACTGGGCAACGCGCTGTTCATGGCGACGGCGCTCGCGTTCATCGTCGGCGAGGCCAAGGGCGGCCAGCGCGGCGCCATCCTGCTGTACGAAGCGGCGCTGGGGGTCGGGCTGGCGGTCGGCCCGCTGCTCGGCGCCCTGCTGGGCAGCATCAGCTGGCGGGCACCGTTCGCCGGCACCGCCCTGCTGATGCTCATCGGCGCGATCGGTTGTGCATGGATGCTTCCGGGCGACGCCCACCAAGAACGGCCGAAGGTCCGGTTCACCGACCCCCTCAAAGCACTGCGCAACCGGACGCTGTTCATCACCGGCATCGGTTCGGCCTTTTACACCGGCGCGCTGTTCACCATCATCGCCTGGGCACCGCTGGCCCTCTCGGCCGCCAACCGCGCCCACGGCCATGGTGCGGTCGGCCCGATCGGCGCCGGAATGGTCTTCTTCGGGTGGGGCCTGCTGGCCGCTGCAGCGGGCGTCTTCCTTGCCCCCCGGCTCGCCGACCGCTTCGGCCAGAAGGAAGGCGTGCTGGCCGCGATCGCCGTCTACGCCGTAGTGATGGCGCTGGCCGCTTACGGCTCGATGGCGCATTCGGTGCTGATCATCGGCCTGGCAGTGATGCTGTCGGGCATCCCGTCCGGCGTCCTCAACACCCTCTTCACGAGCGTCGCCATGTCCAGCGGCGACACCAGCACCCCGCGGTCGGTGGCCAGCGCCGGATACAGCTTCCTGCGGTGGCTCGGCGGTGCCGCGTCGGCGATCGCCGTCGCGCACATCGCATCGGGATTCGGCGCCGCCGCACCGTTCTGGTTCGCTTCGGTCTACTGCGTCATCGCCGTGGCGGCCGTCGCACTGGTGCGCAACTCCACCACCGACCACGAGCCGATCGCCCCCGACGCCGCACTCATCGGCGCCGAGGAGATGTAGGCGCTACTCGACTTCGGCCGAGCAGCTGAGCGGTCCACCCGAACTCGTGCCCTCGGCGACAACGGTGCCGGCGACGACGATCTGGCAGGTCACCGATCCGCTGACCACCATCGCGTCCAGCGATGCGGTGCCATTGTCGGTGAACGCACTCACCGACCAGGGTGAGCGCACCGTCGCTGCCGTCATGATGCCGTTGCTCGTCCGGTAGCGCACGACGATGAGGCTGCCGTCTCCGACGAGCCGGTAGACGACCTGGCCGGGCGCCGACGGCGCCGTCGTCTGCGTCTGCTCGGTCGGCGACGTCGTCTCCGAGGTTGTCTCGGAGGTTTCCGACGAGGTGGTATCCGACGTCGCGGTCGTCTGCGACGTGCCCGGCCCCGGCCCCTCGTCGTCGTGGCCGCCGGTCACCGAGATCAGGAATGCCACCAGCAGGATCGCGACCAGCGCGGCGACGATCGACCCGATCAGGATCTTGGTGCGCTTGCCGTTGTCGGAACCGCCGCCTCCACCGTAGGACTGGCCGTACTGCTCGGTCCCGTACTGCGCCGTCCCGTACTGCGTTCCCGGGTACTGGTTCCCTGGGTACGGCTGAGTTCCCTGGTACTGCTGGGTGCCGGGGTACTGCTGTGTAGCCGGGATGTCCGCGGGATCGTAGGCACTGGTCGGATGCTCCGGGTCGAACCGGCGCGTCGAGGACCGGAACGGGTCCTGGGGATCTTGCGGTTGTGTCATGCCAGCCATTGTGTCACCTGCACGGCGCAACGCGCCGCCACCAGCCCCAGCCGATCACTCGCCGGCGATGGCATCCAAGGGTTTGGTCCGGGCCGCGCGGATCGCCGGCCAGACGGCCGCGATCACGCCGACCACCGCCGCACCGATCAGAGTGACGACGATCAACGACCACGGCAAGACCGGGTTGCCGATCCCCCACTCGCGCAACGTGCGGACAACCGCGACGGCCAATCCGCAGCCCAGGACAATCCCCAGCAACGCACCGAAGACGGCGATCAACACCGACTCCAGATAGATCATCCGGCGTACTTGGGCGCGCGACATGCCGATGGCGCGCTCCATCCCGATCTCCTGGCGCCGCTCGACCACCGATAGCGCAAGTGTGTTCACAATCCCAAGCACCGCAACCACAAGTGCTAGCGCCAGTAGGGCGTACAGCACACCAAGCATCTGGTCGATCATCGATGAGAGCGAGCTCTTGAACTCCTCGGCGGTCTGCACCTGGACCGTCAGGTACTTCGAGGTGGCCTCGTTGAGACGCTGCTGCACCGCGGCCTTGTCGGCATCGGTGGAGGTCAGAACGTACACGCCCGTGAGTATCTGCGCCGCGGGCGGCATGAGCTTGTCGTAGGCGGTGTTGCCGATCACCCACGCGCCCAGGACCGGGTTGAGTTCATAGACCCCGACGACCGGCACCTCCACGGTCTCACCGTCGGGTCGCTTGAATTCGACCGTCGATCCGAGACTCCACCCGGGCTTCCGCGACGTCGGCTCGTCGACGATCATCCCGTTGGGGGTCAGCGAGCGTCCCTCGAGGAGGTTGTAGTTCACGACGCTGCTGATCTGGCCGCCGACGGCCGCGCCCCCGAGCACCTGCTTTCCATCGACCGTGCTGACCACCAGGCCCGACGCAACGGCCTGCGCCACCCCCGGCGTTTTCTTGGCGGTATCCAGGACGGCCGGCGGGATGAACCCGTTGTTGACGCCGGTGAGGAAGAAGTCGACCCGGACGTCCCGGTCGAGAGACTCGTCGATCGTCGCCTTGAATGACGAGCCGAGCGTGCCGATGATCGCGACGAGCATCAGCCCGATGGTCAAGGCGAAGGCGGTCGCGGCCGTGCGACGCGGATTGCGTGCGGCGTTGGTCCGCGCCAACTGGCCGATCTTCCCGAAGGGCTTGGCAACAACCCCCAGGACTGTGATGACCGGCAGCGACAAGGCCGGTGCCACCAGGACGACCGCCGCGATCAACAGCACTGCACCCGCTCCGACGGCGATCGCGGGACCTGCTCCCTGACGCATTGCGGCGGCGACGGTGACCGCGATCCCGACCAGTCCGACGATCGCCCCGGACACCGTGCGTGCCCGCAGCGACCGCGGCTCAGCCATCGTTGCGCGCATTGCCTCCACCGGCGCGACCCGGGCGGCGCGACGGGCGGGCAACCAGGCGCTGAGCATCGTCACGACGATCCCGACGGCGAGGGTGGCGATCACCGCCGTCGGTGTGATTTGCAGCGACCCGTTCGGCAGGCCCGTCGTGGCGATCGCGAGGGCGCGCAGGCCGATGGCTAGCCCGATGCCGACGGCGAGGCCGATGACGGCGCCCACCACACCGACGAGGAACGCCTCGGTCAATACCGAACGCGACACCTGTCGACGACTGGCCCCGACCGCGCGCAACAACGCCAGTTCCCGATTGCGCTGGGCCACGATCATGGCGAACGTGTTGTAGATGATGAAGGTGCCGACGATGATGCCGATTGCGGCGAACGCCAGCAGGATGTAGGTGAAGACCTGCAAGAACGTGTTGATGGAGTCCTTGTTCTCCTGGCGCACCTCGTCGCCGGTCTGGATCTTCAGTTGCGTCGGACCGATCAGGTTGCGGACGCGCTCCTGCAGCTGCAGGTCGGTGACCCCCGGCTGCGTCGAGAGCGACACGATGCCGGCGTGCTTGGGGTCGGAGAACAGCTTGCGGGCCCACTGCGCGCTGAACGCGACGTTGACGAATCCGCCGACCTCGAACGGCTGGTCGAGCAGCCCGACGACCGTGACCTCCTGCGGTTCGGAAGTGCCCTGGCCCGCGACAACCTTCGTCTTCGACCCGACGTGCAGCCCGGCTTTGTCAGCGGCGGACTTGTTCACCGCCACCTCGCCCTCGCGCTCGGGCCCACGGCCCCCGGGAAGGATGACGTTCTCGCCCTTGGCGACCGCCTTGTCCGGCGGGAGGAAGGTCGAGCCGATGCTCGGCGCATTGCCGGTCTGCAGCGCCTTGCCCTCGGCGGTGGCCAGCGCGACCGCCCCGGTGTAGTTGGAGGCGAGTCGGTCATAGCCGAGTTTGTCCCGATTCGCCCGCAGCTGCTTCACGACCGAGACCGGCACCCCGGCGCCTCCTTGGGTGCCCGACATGGCGAGCTCCCTTGGGTTCTTCGGTGAGATCTGGACGGCCACGCCCTGCGCCGTCTTGTCGAAGATGCTGCTGAAAGCATTCGAGATGGTGGCGGTGAAGACCATCGAGCCAGCCACGAAAGATGTCCCGAGGACCACGGAGAAGACGGTGAGGAACAACCTCACCTTGTGGGCGGCGAGATTGCGCACCGACACCCGCCGCATGACCGAACCCACGGCTACACGACCTGCCCGGCGGTCGGGACGGCACGGTTGTCGAGGTGGCGCATCACCTCGAACACCGAGTCGGCGTCAGGGTTGCGCAGTTCGTGGATGATCTGACCATCGGCGAGGAAGACAACGCGGTCGGCGTAGGACGCGGCCCGCGGGTCGTGCGTGACGATGACGACGGTCTGCCCGAACTCGTCGGTCGAGGCGCGCAGGATCGACATGACCTCGCCCGACGACCGGGAGTCGAGGTTGCCGGTCGGCTCGTCACCAAAGACGATGGCGGGTCGGCCGACGAGGGCCCGCGCGCACGCGACACGTTGCTGCTGTCCACCCGACAACTCGCTGGGGCGGTGGTCGAGGCGCTCGGACAATCCGAGCCGTGAGACGACCGCGTCCATCCACTGCTGGTCGACGTCGCGACCGGCGATGTCGCAGGGCAGGGTGATGTTCTCGCGCGCAGTGAGGGTCGGGACGAGGTTGAAGGACTGGAAAACGAACCCAATGCGGTCGCGGCGAAGCACGGTCATGGCCTTATCGCTCAGCCCGGTCAGTTCGGTGTCGCCGATGACCACTCGCCCCGCCGACGGAGTGTCCAACCCGGCCAGGCAATGCATGAGCGTCGACTTGCCCGATCCGGAGGGACCCATGATCGCGGTGAACTCCCCGACGGGGAACGCAATGTCGACCCCGCGCAGGGCGTGAACGGCGGTGTCACCCGCGCCGTACACCTTGGTCACCGCGGCCGCGCCGGCCGCGATCGCGCCGGGTTCCCCAGCGGCCCGAGGCGCGGGTGGCGTGTACTGGGCCGCTGATTCGGCTTGCGGGTACGGCGACGGTGGTGGCTCGGGTGCTCCGTACTGGACAGTCGGTTCCGGTTGCGCGTACTGGACCACCGGTTCCG
>DLKD01000104.1 GCA_002477755.1 Gordonia sp. UBA7599 | reverse complement strand
GGCGAGACCGAGGACACCACCATCGCCGACCTGGCCGTCGCGTGCGGCTGCGGCCAGATCAAGACCGGTGCACCGGCGCGCAGTGAGCGCGTCGCGAAGTACAACCAGCTGCTCCGCATCGAAGAGGGTTTGGGCGATGCGGCACGCTACGCCGGTGACCTCGCCTTCCCGCGGTTCACGCCGCAGGCGTGATTAGCTAGAAGGCATGTCAGAGCGCAGAAACGAACGGGCGGGCCGACCTCGGTCCGCCCGTTCGTCGCGCAGCCACCCGCCCGCGTCGCGATCGGCGTCGCGGCGCGGTCGCAATCCGGCGCCCCTGCCCACCGAATCGCTGACCGGGACCACCAGTCTCGATCTGATGGATGACGACGGGCTGCCCGATTCAGCATTCGACGACGGCGAGACCGTCGTCATCGATGCCGTCGTCGACGGTGACAGCGCCGACGATGATGGCGACGATGTTGACGCGGGTGTTGCCGATTCATCGCGTCGCTCGTCGCCGAGACGCATCGGCGTCGATACTGCTCGTCGTGGGCGGGCGCCGGCACGTGCTCTCGCGGCACGGTGGCACCGGCTCAATCCGCGGCGGGCGATCGTGCTCGCCGTCGTGCTCGGTTTTGTCGCACTGACGCTCGCCATGCCGCTGCGCACCTTCTTCACCCAACGCGCCGAGCTGGACCAGGTTCGCGCGGCCAACTCCGCGATCGAGCGGGAGAACGCTGAGCTGACCCGCAAGGTGAACCAGCAGGGCGATCCGGCGTATGTCGAGGCACAGGCACGTGCGCGCCTGCAGTACGTCCGTCCCGGGGAGACCGCGTTCGTACTGGAGGTGCCCGGTCGGGCGCGGGCCGAGCAGGAGCGCCGTCGCGCCGCCGAGCGCGCCGCCAACCCGTGGTACGCCAATCTGTGGGACTCGGTGGCGACACCCCCGGCGAAGTGACCGGCGCAGTGTCCGTGTCACAGGCCGATCTGGCCGTCGTCGCAGAACAACTCGGGCGTGAACCGCGCGGGGTCCTCGAAGTCAGCTACCGCTCGCCCGACGGCCGGCCCGGCGTCGTGAAGACCGCGCCGCGACTGCCCGACGGCACCCCGTTTCCAACGCTCTACTACCTGACCGATCCGCGGCTGACGTCGGCGGCGAGTCGGCTGGAGTCGTCGGGTGTGATGAAGGAGATGTCGCAGCGGTTGGCCGACGACGAGGAGTTGGCCGCGGCTTACCGTCGCGCGCACGAGGGCTACCTGGCCGAGCGTGACGCCATCGAATCGTTGGGCACCGATTTCAGCGGCGGCGGCATGCCCGACCGGGTGAAATGCCTGCACGTGCTGATCGCGCACTCGCTGGCCAAGGGGCCCGGGGTGAACCCGCTCGGCGACGAGGCGGTTGCCTTGGCCTGTGACGACGGGTTGCGCGGCACGGCGCTGCCGGCAGATTGGCCGTCCTTCTCGTCGTCGGGAGACGAGTCGTGACCCGGGTTGACGGGGGTGCGCTTTGACACGAGTCGGCGCCGTCGACTGCGGGACGAATTCGATCCGTCTGCTGATCGCCGACGGTGTCGAGGCACCAGGCGGTCCGAAACTGCGCGATTTGCACCGCGAGATGGTGGTCGTGCGCCTGGGGCAGGGCGTTGATGCGACGGGGTGCTTCGCCGATGAGGCGATCGAGCGCACCCGCGTCGCGCTGGCCCGCTACGCGTCGACGATGCGCGAGCTCGGCGTCGAGCGCGTCGACATGGTGGCCACCTCCGCGACGCGCGACGCCGGCAACCGCGACGAATTCTTCGCTATGACCGCCGAGTTGCTCAGCACGGTCGAGCCCGGTGCGGTGGCGCGGGTGATCAGCGGCGACGAGGAGGCCCGGCTGTCGTTCCGCGGGGCTGTCGGCGACTTGGATCCGGCACTCGGGCCGTTCGCCGTGACCGACTTGGGTGGCGGGTCGACGGAGCTGGTCGTCGGTGATGCGTCCGGCGTGCGTGCGGCCTATTCGGCCGATGTTGGGTGTGTCCGGACCACCGAGCGTTGTTTGCGCGGTGACCCGCCGTCTGACGAAGAGATCGCCGCGGCACAGGAATTCATCGCGCAGCGCCTGGCGCCGGCGTTCGAGGCCGTCGACGTGTCCGGCGTGCGGACTTGGGTCGGCGTAGCCGGCACGATGACGACGCTGGCCGCGCTGGTGGCCGGCTTGGACGAGTACGACCCGACGCGGATTCACCTCTCGCAGGCGTCTCTAACCGACCTGCACCGGGTGTGCTGGGATCTGGTGGCAATGACGCGCGAGCAGCGGGCGGCGCTGGGCGTGATGCATCCGGGCCGGGTCGATGTGATCGGCGCGGGGGCGCTGGTGACCGACGAGTTGTCGCGGCAGATGTCGAGCCGGTCCGGAGTCACCGAGTTGGTGGTGTCCGAGCACGACATCCTCGACGGTATTGCGCTCAACCTCCTCGACTGAGCCCAAATCTCCGTCGAGCGAGCCCAAATCTCCGCCGAGCGAGCCCGCGCTACTGTGCGAGCGTGGCCGCGCCGCGGTCGAGGTTGAGATTGTTGCACGCCTCGCAGACGGTCTCCGGGATGATGCCGACCCGCTGTAGATAGCCGAAGGTGATGCAGCCCAGGCAGATGCCGAAGGCGAACTCGAGGAACGCTGCGACGACCAGCAGGCCGATGGTGATCTGCGCGGCTAGCCCGAAGCCGAGTAGCGACAGTACGGTCGCGACAATGCCGAAAGTGAGGCCGACGGTCTGGGCGAATCGCTTGGGCGGGCCCGGGACCAGCTTCTCCTTCTTCCAGATCTTCGGCACGATGACGTGCACGGCCAGTCGACCGAACGGCGAGTACTTCGGTCCGCCGGCGACACGCAGGGCAAAGCCAATCGCCACGATCGCGTACAGCCACCACTGGTTGACGACGATCGACACGACGGCGAGTGCGACGACGAGACCGGCCGTCGCGCGGGCGGCGTAGTCATTGACGGGATTGGGGAAGCTGAGCGCTTCGGGCAAAGCCATGGCGGTATACCTCCAAGTAAACAGACCTTGTCCACGGTAATCGCAGGTCGGCCGTACTGCGGAATTACATTCACGCCGCACGTAACCGCACGGTCGCTGGGTTCTAGTCGGTCTCGACCTCGACCTCGGCGTCGCCTGCTTCAAGGGCGAGCTCGTCGACCTCGGCTTGCTCGATGGTGTCGGCCAGGCGGTCGGCTGCGATCCGGTCCAGGCGGGCGGCGTCTAGCTTCGCCTGCTTCGCGGCTTCGCGCATCTCGAATCCGTCGGTGATGAGCTCACCGATCTCGCGTGCCACATCGGCGACGGCGCCGGTGATGATCGTGGCGATCCGTCCGACGCGATTCGCCGTCGACTGCACGGCCTCTTGAGCCAGGTCCTTGTTGCGCTCGAGCCGGTCGTAGTCGATCTCGCGGCGCTTCGGTGCGTTCTCGCTGCTCATGGGAGTGATCCTACCGTTGGATTGAAGGCTCGGTCGGCGCGGATTGGGGCTCGGTCGGGGAAAAGGAGCGGGGGCCGGACGCCTTTGGCGTCCGGCCCCCGCTTCGTTCCTTGCGACGGTCAGCTGGCCTGTGCGGCCTTGGCCTTCGCCTCGACGTCCGCGGCACGCTCGATGTTGACGACCAGGTCGTCGTCGTCGCGCGTCCACGAGTTCGGCAGGCTCAGCTTGGCGATCTTCTTCCAGGTCGAGCCGAGCTGTCCTCGCAGGTTGCCGGTGTTGTACGGCAGGCCGTGGCGCTCGCAGATCGCGCGGACCTCCTCGCTCATCTCCGGGTACCGGTTGGCCGGCACGTCGGGGAAGAGGTGGTGCTCGATCTGGTGGGACAGGTTGCCGCTCATGATGTGGAACAGGTTGCCGCCCTCGATGTTGGCCGAGCCGAGCATCTGGCGGATGTACCACTCACCGCGGGTCTCGTTCTCCGTCTCCTCCTTGGTGAAGGTCTGCGCGCCGGTGGGGAAGTGGCCGCAGAAGATGATCGAGAACGTCCACAGGTTGCGGATCAGGTTCGCTGAGACGTTGCCCAGCAGCGTCGGGATGAACAGCGGGCCGGTCAGCGCAGGGTAAATGATGTAGTCCTTGAGGACCTGCTTGCTGGCCTTGCGCCACATGCCCTTGACCAGGCCCTTGACGTCGGACCACTTGCGCTCGCCGGCGACGATCCGCTCAGTCTCCAGGTCGTGCAGCATGACGCCCCACTCGAACAGCACCATGAGTGCGGTCGCGTAGCCGAGGTTGCCCAGGTAGTAGGGGTTCCAGTCCTGATCACGGGACATGCGCAGGATGCCGTAGCCGACGTCGCGGTCCTCACCGACGATGTTGGTGTAGGTGTGGTGCATGTAGTTGTGGCTGTGCTTCCACTGGTCGGCCGGGCACACGGTGTCCCACTCGAACTCGCGGGAGTTGTAGGTGTCCTCGCGCATCCAGTCGTACTGGCCGTGCATGACGTTGTGGCCGATCTCCATGTTGTCGAGGATCTTCGACGCACCGAGCATGCCGACCGCGACGATCCACGCCGGCGGGAACCAGCCGAGGTACATCAGCGCGCGTCCACCGATCTCCAGTCCGCGCTGGGCCCGGATGATCTTGTAGATGTACTCGCGGTCGCTCTCGCCGACGTCGGCCATGACACGGGCGCGCAGTTCTTCGAGCTCGCGCCCGATCTGCTCCACCTGCTCGTGGGTGAGGTCGACCTCCTTGATGGGGGCGGTCTTCTTGTTCTTCTTGGCCTCGTAGAGGTCGCTGATCTGGATTGCCATGGTTCTAAACCTCGATTTCGACGTCGCCAACAGCGGTGTTGACGCAGAGCTGGATGTGGGTGTCGGCTTCGGAGTCCGTCTCGCCGGTGAGGATGTTGCGGGTGCAACCGGACTTCTTGACCTTGGTGCAGGAGAAGCAGATGCCCATGCGGCAACCGCTCTCGGGGGACAGGCCTGCAGACTCGGCCTGGTCGAGGATGGTGCGTCCGTCGTTCTCGGTGGTCACACCGGAGTCGGTGAAGACGACCGAGCCGGTGACGGGCTCGTTGGGATCGATCTCGGGGACGGTCACCGTGAACGCCTCGCTGTGGAGGCGATCGTCGATGCCGGCGTCGGCGGCGTAGCTGCGGACTGCGTCCATCAGCGACGACGGGCCGCACAGGAAGAACTGCGCGTCCGGGGTCACGACGTCGGCGATGTGCTCGCCGGTGAAGTGGTCCGGCGATGCCCCGCGGGTGTAGTGCAGACGCAGGTCCAGGTTCGGGTTCAGTGCGGCGAGGTTCTGCAGTTCGGTCGTGTACGCGACGTCCTCGGCAGAGCGTGCGTAGTGAACGAACGTCATCGCACCCTGGTAGTTCTGAGCCACGAGCGTACGCAGCATTGAGAGTACAGGTGTAATGCCCGATCCACCGCTGATGAAAACGACCTCGGAGCCGGGGTCGGCGGGGAGCTTGAAGTCACCGGCGGCCTGGTCCAGTCCGACGACCATGCCTTCGCGGGCATGCTCGAACAAGTGGCGCGAGACGAACCCGCCGTCGTGGGCGGTGATCGTCAGCTCGATGTTGTCGTGCTTGTCGCCGGCGGCGTTGGCCGGGGAGAAGCAGCGGCTGTGGCGAACGCCGTTGATAACGGTGCTGAGCTGCACAAACTGTCCGGCCTCGTGGCCCTTCCACTGGCGGGTGGGGCGCAGGGTCAGGGTGACGGTGCGGTCGGCGGTGCGGCGGACGCCGACGATCTCGGCGCGCAGATCGCGCCAGGTGATCATCGGGTCGACCAGCTCGAGGTAGCGGTCGACGGGGTGCGGGGTGAGGGCGGCCTGGACGACCGATCCCACCAGGGTTGAAAGTCGGGTGCTCATTTGGTGTTGCCTCCTATTGGGCTGGTGGCTTGCGACGGAGCTACAGTGAACGTCTGTACACCGAAAAGTGTGCCATATGTAGCCACCATTTCGTCAAGGGAAAGAAGGGTGACGGTCATCACCCCCGTAGACTCAACCGCTGTGACACCGGCAGAGGACCAGCGCGACACCCCGCGAGCGGGCCGTTCGCGCAGCTCATCGCGCCGCGCCCCCCGGGAACCGGAGTCCCGCGCGGAGAAGAAGGGCCGCACGCGTCAGGCGCTGCTGGACACGACGATGGACTTGGTCGCCGACCGGAGCTTCTCCGGGTTGAGCCTGCGTGAAGTCGCGCGCGGCGCCGGGATCGTTCCGACCGCCTTCTACCGCCACTTCACCTCGATGGAGGATCTCGGCGTCACGCTCGTCGAGGACTCGATGCGCGTCCTGCGTCGCACGCTGCGCGAAGGCCGCCGCGACCTGGCCGCCCGCAACGCCCTGCCGACGGCGACGAACTCGCTGGAAATCCTGCTCGATCACGTGCGGACCAACGAGGCCCAGTTCCGGTTCCTCGTGCGCGAACAGCACGGCGGCGTCCCCGAGATCCGCCGCGCCATCGACACCGAATTGCGCCTGTTCTCCAAAGAACTGGCGATCGACCTCGCCCGCATCCCCGACATGGCGGCGTGGCTGCCCGACGACCTTGAGATCGTCGCCGACCTGATCGTCACGATCATGCTGACCGCCGTCGCCGATCTCCTCGACGGTGAGTACCGCGGTGCGACCGTCGAGGACGAGGTGATTGCACGGGCCAAGCGCCAGCTGGTGCTCGTCTTCCTCGGCATGGGCCGCTGGGATCCGCAGCGCTCCAACTAGCGCCCGGTGTACGTCCGTGCACCGTCGTATGCTGCTGGCATGACCGATGGAGACCGCACCGGCACGACGTTCGGTCGCTACGTCCTCGGTGAGCTCCTGGGCCGCGGGGGCATGGGGGAGGTCTACCGGGCCTTCGATACGAAGAACGACCGCACGGTCGCGCTGAAGCTGTTGCCGACGGCGTTGGCCGGCGACGAGGTGTATGCCGAGCGGTTTCGTCGCGAGTCACGGGCCGTGGCGCGCCTGGGTGATCCGCACATCATCCCGATCCACGACTTCGGCGAGATCGATGGCACGCTCTACCTCGACATGCGCATCGTCGAGGGCTCGGACCTGCGAGCGGCGATCCGCGGATCCGGCAAGCTTGCGCCCGCGCGGGTGGTCTCGATAGTCGACGACGTGGCGCAGGCCCTCGACTCCGCACACGCGGCCGGGCTGGTGCACCGCGACGTGAAGCCGGAGAACATCCTGCTCACCCCCACCGATTTCGCCTACCTGGTGGATTTCGGCATCGCCCGCGACGCCGGCGACCAGGCGCACCTGACGCAATTGGGCACGGCTATCGGTTCCCTCGCCTACATCGCGCCGGAGGTCTTCGACGGTCAGGAGGCAACGCCCGCCAGCGATATCTACGCGCTGGCCGTCGTCACATTCGAGGCGTTGACCGGGCGGGTGCCGCACCCGGGCGCGACGCAGGCGGCGGCGATCAAGGCTGCCCTGCTCGACCCGCCTCCGCTGGCGAGCACGCTCGACCCCAGCCTGCCGCTCGGCTTCGACGAGGTGCTGGCGCGCGGGCTGGCCCGCGACCCAGCGCAGCGCTACGCCACCGCAGGGGAGTTCGCAGCGGCGGCTCGCGAAGCACTCGGCACAGCGTCGTCGTGGAGCCCGACGACGGTCGCCGTCGTTCCAGGTCCGTCGCCACAGCAGTACCCGGCGGCGCCGACCGGTCCCCAAACCCTGCCGAGCCCGCAACCGCCGTTCTATCCGCCGACTCCCTCGGCCTACCAGAGCGGACCGGGTTACCCGGCCGACTACTCGGTCGGACCCGGTCACCCGGTGGGTTACCTGACCGGACCCGCGTACCCGCCCGGCCCGGCGCCGCAACCGGACTACCCGGCGCAGGGGGAGGGCCTCCGGGGCGTCTCATCGACGATCATCACCGCCGTCATCGTCGCGATCGCGCTGATTGGAGGCGCCGTGATCGCGGCGGTCCTGTGGAACTCCGACGGCAAACTGTCGACGACCACGACGGCCCCGGCTCCGGTCACGGTCACGCAGACCGAGGCCGCCGATCCGACGACGAACGCAGAGCCGCCGCCCGAGTCGACGCCGTGCGACACGACGGTCGGCGTCGGTACGCCCGTCACGTCCTGCCAATTCGCGGCGGCGGTCCGCGATGCCTACCTCGCCGCGGGACCGAAGGGTCAGGCGCGCAGGATCACCGCGAGCAGTCCGGTGACCGGCCGGCGCTACACCATGAACTGCCTGCCCGAACAGGGGATTGTGGTGTGTCGCGGCGGCAACGATGCGGTCGTGCATATCTACTAGAGGTCATGAAACGGTCCCTGTCGCCGCTAGTGGCGGTCGGATTCGTGGTGGCGCTGACGGTGTCGGGATGTGCGACCGACGAGAAGCCGGGTGCTCCGTCGTCGAGCGCTTACGCACCGCCCTCGGCAATCTCGCCGTCGGTGAAACGACCTGCGCCAGGGCCGTCGGTGGCCGCGGCGACTGCGAAGCTGGGGGCGGCATCGCTGCAGTTGAACAAGGCGCTCGAGCCGCTGGGGTTGAACCAGAAGGTCGCGGTGGCGATCGTGCCGGTCGGTGTGAAGGCGGCCCCAATCGCGATCGGTGACACCAGCCCCGCCCAGGTGGCGTGGTCGACGATCAAAGTGCCCCTCGCCGTCGCCGCGGAGCGCAAACACGGCGGGCCCATGCCCCAGACCGTCGCGGCGATCATCAATTCGGACAACAACGCAGCGCAGGCGCTGTGGGATTCGCTGGGGGCGGGTGCGCAGGCCGCTGCCGCCGTGACGCGCGTGCTCCGCGAGGGCGGGGATGCGACGACGACGGTGCCGGCGGTCGTGAAACGGGCGCCGTACACGATCTTCGGCCAGACGTCGTGGAGCGTGGTCGGCGCCGCGCAGTTCACCGCGGGCCTGGCCTGCATGCCCGGCGGTGATCGGGTGCGGAAGCTGATGGGCCGGGTCGATGGCAACCAGCAGTGGGGTGCGGACGTGCTGAAGACGCACACTGAGGTCAAGGGCGGCTGGGGGCCGGGGGTCGTCGGCGGCTATGTGGTTCGCCAGATCGCACTGATCACCTTTCGAGACGGCTCGCAGACGGCGGTCGCTATGGTGACGTTTGGCGCTGGCACCTCGATGACCAGCGGCACCTCCGCGCTGAACCACGTCGGAACCTGGCTGGGTCGCAACATCAATAGCCTGCCGCGCGGCTACTGCTGACGGGGATCGGTCTCAACGTCGCAACGGATCGGCTTCGGGCACACAGCAATTTGCCAGAAACCGCGGCAGAAGGCATTCTGAAATGATCTGATAACAGACGTGGCCCGATCTGAGGCCCAACTTCTCACAGCCAGGGAGTTCTACCGGTGATGGACAGTGTCAGCAGGCGCGATGCGCTGAAGGTCGGGGGAGCGGTGGCGGGCACCGTCGGTGCGATGTCGGTCGGATGCCCGATGGCGATCGCCGAGCCGAAGAAGCCCGCCGCACCGTGGACGTGGTCGCCGAAGGGGTCGGTGGCCGGTCGCGGTGACGGGGGAGATCCGCACAAGCGCTGGGACCCCGAGGCCGATCCGGTGATCGCCAACGTGCTCGAGCACCACAACGTGAACCGCATCAATCGCGAACTGCGGACGTGGGTGCGCAACGGCCAGGAAGTCCCCAGGGGTCTGCCGAACGAGTTGCGCGACTTCATCTACTACGCCAAGGAACTGCCCGAATGGGCAGACGAGCGCAAGATGGCCGACGGATTCAGCTACGTCAAGCGCCAGGGCACGCTCATCTCGGTGCTGTACGCCTTCGCCAGCGGCATGATGTCCACGGTCATCCCCAACGAGGCGCGGGCCGTCTACTACTCCAAGGGTGGGCAGCACTTCAAGGACCGCATCTCAAAGACCGCCAAGCTCGGCTACGACATCGGGACGGTCGACGCCTATCAACCCAGCGGTCAAATGGTCGTGACCTGCGTCAAGACGAGGATGATCCACGCGGCGGTGCGCCACCTGCTGCCGCAGTCGCCCTACATTCCCGACGATTACATCCCGATCAGCCAGGACGACCTGCTGGTGACCTGGCACAGCCTGCCGACGACGATCATGCAGAAGATGGTTGCGTGGGGCGTGCCGACGTCGAAGGCCGAATCCGAGGGCTACCTGCACAGCTGGCAGCTGTGCGGCCACCTGCTCGGGATCTCCGACGAGTACATGCCCAACTCGTGGCACCAGGCCAACCTGCAGAAGCGTCAGGTGCTCACACCGAAGCTCGCACCCACCCGGGAAGGCCGGCTCCTGGCCGACAAGCTGCTACGCCTGGGCGAACAACTCGACCTCACGCTGTTGAGCAAGGGAATCCTCGGGGCGTTCACCCGGTACATCCTCGGCGACAAGATCGCTGATTGGATCCACGTTCCGCGCGAGCCGGTGTGGAGCCCGTTGCTGGAGGTCAGCTGGCCGCCGTATGTGGCGCTGCGCTCGGGCATCATCACCGTCGCACCGCCGATGGACAACGCCTACTGGCTGTTCGACGAGTTCCTGCGCCAGTTCGTGCTCTGGTACATCTCCGAGCTGCGCATGCCGATCAGTATCGAACTCCCCCAACACAACCGGACGGTGTTCTGACATGGAGATCTTCTACTACCTCCAGAACCTTCTGTACTGGCTCGACACCGGCTCGACCGGCTACGGCGGGTACGGCAGCTGATTTCCCGACGACGAGCGGTTGGACGCGTGGCGGTTTCAACCGGTCGTCGTTCATCGTGGGTGATGTCTGGTTTGCGTCTTTCCAGCTAGTTCATTTGGCGTTCGCTGAGTTGATTTCGACGCTTCATCCAGAGCCACCGCGCGGCCTCCTTTTGTCCATTTCTTCTCCGTAACGTTCGGCGCGACGTCGAGCCCGGCCTGCATTGGCCGGGTGAGTCCGAGCACGCAACGTTTCGAAGGAGACAGACAAAGATGAGCACATTCACCGGTGCCGCACGGCGCCTGGCCGTCGGTTCCGCGGTAGCCCCGCTGACGGTGACGGCGGTGGCGCTGGCCGGAGCAGTCCCCACCGCCGACGCCGACGCCAGATTCGGCTTGCCCAATGGAAAGGCACGCGGCGACGGCGTCACGATCGTCAAGACCGGCGAGCGCGTCCGCATCACGCAGTCGCTGGCGGCCAACGGCGCAGGCCGGACGGCATGGGTGTCGGGCAAGGTCAAGGTCTTGGCGCCCGGCATCGACACTCGGGAGGCGGGTCCCAACAACGGGCCGCGAGGCGAGGACGCATCACCGGGATCCAACGGCACGTCGACGACGGGTGCCGCCGGGACACTCTCGGTCGGCTACCTCATCGGGTGCCAGGTGGACATCGGACAGGTGAAGCTGGGGCTGGAGGGCGCCGTCACCGACGTCGGTTTCGACGGTGCTGCCGGTCAGTTCTCCATTGCGCTGGCGCCGGGTCGGATCGTCTACGCGCAGCTCGAGGACAAGCAATTGGAAGAGCCGGGCGACTACTTCTTCGACTGGCGCAACGCCCAGCTGGAGATCCAGGGCTGCGGCGGATACGCGCAGGCACGGTCGTACGTCACCGTCGAGGTCACGGGCGAGGACCACCAGAAGATCCTGCTGTGGGGCAAGCCCTTCTCCATCGGCTGACCACCGACGATTCGACGATCAGACCTATAGATGAGGAAAACGATGAATACACCTGTCAAGCACACCCCGGCCGTCGCGCTGGTCGTAGCCACGGCGGCCGCCGCGGCCGGCGCCCTCCTCGTACCTGCCACGGCAAACGCGGACACGCACTACAACCTGCCCTCGGAGACGCAGAGCGCCACCATGGGCGACGGCACCGTGGTGACCTTCAAGCGCATCCGTGAACGTGCGACGGTCAACCCGTCGCTGGGAGGCACGCCGCTGCACCGCAACGCGTGGGTCTCCGGCAAGTTCGCCGTCACGCTCTCGAAGGAGGCGAAGAAGTTCGAGATCCGTCCCGGTTACCTCGTCGGGTGCCAGGTGAACATCGGTGGCGCGACTGGAGAGGGCGGCGCCGGGATCGCCAGCGCCGACGAGGGAGTGGCGTTCGACGGTGCTGAGGTCGGCGGGTCGCTGACCCTCGGACCCGGTCAGGCGCAGGCGTACTACTTGGTCGACGCGGAGAAGGCCGATGATTTCGGTGCTGAGAAGCACGACCGGAAGATCACGTACAAGAAGACCAAGCGCGGGACGTTGACCTACACCAACTCGCAGCTGAGCCTGCGCGGCTGCGGTGGGTATGCCCAGGCGCGCTCGTTCGCCACCATCGTCGTGGAGACGAAGAAGGCCACGCAGTACCGGAGCTTCTACGGCCGCCCGTTCTCCCTGGGGTAGGCCGACCGTTGGAATAGGTCGGCATCGGGTTGGTCGGCTCCAGCCAACAAGGTTTCGTCAACCCCGCATCGATCGATGTGGGGTTGACGAAACGGTGGTGATTTCGTGGGTCCGGCGAGAGTTCTCACAGTGCATTGGGTCTGACTGTGAAGGTTTTTCTCAGGTAGTTTTGTGACGTACATCACAGCCATGCAAGGTCTTGACCTGCACGTTTACGATCCTGAGGCCGGTTCTCGGCCAATCGGAGACCAATCGAAAAGTCCATCTAACATCGGCGAAACACATCGTCCCTAGGGTTTCCGGCAGTCGCAGACTCAACCGAGTCGCACGGCGCAAACGAAGGAGATTGATCTTGAGCACGCTAACAACCGTTGCTCGGCGCGTGGCGTCGGGCACTGCGGTCGCGGTTGCTGCGGCGGCTGCGCTGGCCGTGGTGCCGACGGCGAACGCCGATACTGCTTTTGGTTTGCCGAATGGGCGGGCCAAGGGTGATGGTTTCAGTATTTACAAGTACGGCGAGAAGGTTCGGATTTCGTCGTCGATGGCGGCGAATGCGGCTGCGCGTAATGCGTGGGTGTCGGGCCGGGTGAAGGTTGCTGCGCCGGGTATCGAGGAGCGCGAGTCGGGGCCGAATAATGGTCCGCTGGGCGAGGATTCGATGCCGGGTTCGAATGGCACGTCCAATGCTGGTGCGGCGGCGACGCTGTCGGTGGCTTATGTGGTCGGTTGCCAGGTCGATATCGGTGATCTGGATGCGGGCATGGACTTCGGGTTGCTCAACGGTGGGTTCGGGTTCGATGCGATCTCGGGTTCGGTGTCGTTGCCGTTGGCGCCGGGTCGGGTGTTGTATGTGCTGGTCGCCAAGAAGCAGATGGAGAAGCCGGGTACCTACCACTTCGGTTACAACTCTTCGACGATGGCGATCTCCGGTTGCGGTGGGTATGCGCAGGCGCGCAGCTACGTGACCGTGGAGACCTCCGGTAACAACCACCAAAAAGTCACCCTGTGGGGCAAGCCGTTCTCCCTCGGCTGAGCATCGACACGAATACGAGATTTGAGGAAGTTATGACGAAACGTTTCAAGAGCGCAGCGGTTGCGGCCGCGGTCGCCGGTTCGGTGGTGGCGGTGTCGTCGGTGCTGTTGGCGCCGGCCGCGTCGGCTGATGTGAAGGTGGTTCTGCCCGCGCAGAAGCAGGTCAAGAAGCTCGGTGATGGCACTGTGATCACGGTGTCGCGTTCGGGTGAGCGGGCCACGATCAACCCGTCGATGGGTGGCACGCCGTTGCACCGCAACGCGTGGGTGTCGGGTAAGTACAAGGTGACCTCCTCCAAGGAGCCCAAGAAGATCGAGATCCAGGCCGGTTACATCGTGGGCTGCCAGGTCAACTTCGGTGGCGGCACCATGGGTGGCGGCGCTGGCCTTTTGGGCCTGAGCGACGGGGGCATTGACGAGGGTGACGTGGGTGTCGGTGGTAGCGGTACGTTGACGTTGGGTCCGGGCCAGGCGCAGGGGTTCTTCATCAACGACGTGGAGTACGCCGATGATTTCGGTTCGGATGCCCATGATCCGTATGTGACCTACACCGAGACCAAGTCGGCTCGGTTGAGCTACGTGAACTCTCAGATCGGGTTGCGTGGTTGCGCTGGTTACGCCCAGGCCCGTTCGTGGCTGCGGGCACTGGTGGAGACCGAGTTCGCGCAGGAGACGTTGAACTTCTACGGACGTCCGTTCTCGCTGGGCTAAACCCCCGAAACAACGACAGTCCCCGTACCGCACACCGCGGTACGGGGACTCTCGCATATCGG
>DLKD01000087.1:3739-3881 GCA_002477755.1 Gordonia sp. UBA7599 | reverse complement strand
CGCCGCGTCGCACTGTGGGTGCACTCGCCGGCGATGAACACCGACATCCAGGTCCAGCTGCTCCTCGCCCGAGACTGGTGGTCGCGGCCGACGGCGAAGTTCCCGCAGATGACGATGCTTGACGGCCTGCGCGCCCAGGACG
>DLKD01000087.1:0-3639 GCA_002477755.1 Gordonia sp. UBA7599 | reverse complement strand
GACGGCCTGCGCGCCCAGGACGACCAGAACGGCTGGGTCATCAACACCAACATCGTCGACTTCTACGCGGACAAGAACCTCAACGTCATCTTGCCCATCGGCGGTGAGTCGAGCTTCTACACCGACTGGCTCCAGCCCGACCGCGGGAAGACGTACAAGTGGGAGACCTTCCTCATCAAAGAGCTCCCGACGGTCCTGGAGCGCGATTGGCGCTCGACGGACGTGCGCGGCATCGAGGGCCTGTCCATGGGCGGCACCGCCGCAATGATGCTCGCGGCGCGCAACCCCGGGTTCTACAAGTTCGCCGCCTCGTTCTCCGGGATCCTGCAGATGACGTCGCTCGGTATGCAGCCCGCCATCCAGTTCGCGATGCGCGACGCCGGCGGTTACGACTCGCAGAAGATGTTCGGCCTGCCCAGTAATCCGGCCTGGCGCGAGCACGACCCATATCTGCTCGCCGAACAGCTGCGGGGCACCAGTGTCTACATCTCGTCGGGCAACGGTGTCGTCGGCCCCCACGACAAGCCGAGTGACCTCCCGCTGTTGGCCACGAACTACTCCGGCGTGGGACTCGAGCTCTTGTCGCGGGTCACCTCGCAGCAGTTCGCCTCCGAACTGAACCGCAAGGGGATCCCCGGCCAGGCCGTGTACCGGCCCTCGGGCACCCACACGTGGCCGTACTGGCAGTTCGAGATGACGCAGGCCTGGCCCCAAGCAGCCAGCGCCTTGGGGCTGAGCGAGGATCGCCCGGCCTGCCGCACGTCGGGGGCGATCAAGAAGGTCTACACGGCCAACAAGCGACTATTGGGCGAGTGCTTCACCCCGGAGTACTCGGTGTCGGGTGGACGCGCGCAGGACTTCCGCGGTGGCCGGATCATCACCGGGCCGAAGGGACCGAAGATCGTCGGCGGTTTGATCGGTGGTGCCTACGTGTCCGTCGGTGGCCCCGGTGGCAAGCTCGGTCTGCCGACCAGTGACGAGCGCGCGACCAAGGACCGCAAGGGCAAGGTCAGCGACTTCCAGCGCGGCAAGATCACCTGGACTCCGCGCACCGGGGCCGTCGTCGGCAAGTAGCCAACCGGCGACCGAGCCTGAAATCTCGCCGACCGAGCCCAGATTCTCGCCGACCGAGCCCGAAATCTCGCCGACCGAGCCCAGATTCCCTTCGACCGAGCCTGGCCGGGCTCGCTCGGCGTCAGAATGGGCTCGCTCGGCGTCGGATTGGGCTCGCTCGGCGGAATCGAATCGGACATTTGCTCGCGTATTTCTGTAACACGTTCTAGATTTGGTGGCATGGCTGCCACCGTGACCGAACTCCTTGCCGAGCGTGCCGACGACGACGGGACCGCGATCCTCCACGACACCGGGACGTGGACCTGGCGCGAGTATCTCGCCGACGCGCGTCGCGTCGCCGCCGTCGTCCTCGACGCCGCCGATTCGGCGCGGCCCATGCACATCGGCGTACTGCTCGCGAACTCCCCGACGATGCTGATCGCGATCGCCGCGGGCGCCGTGGGCGGGTACGTCACGGCAGGCATCAACAACACGCGACGGGGAGACGGCCTCGCACGCGACATCCGCCGCGCCGACTGTCAGGTCCTCCTGATCGACGCCGAGCACCGCGACCTGCTCGATGGCCTGGATCTGGGCGACTGCCAAGTGTTCGACACCTCCAGCGACGAGTGGGCCGAGCTTCTCGCCAGTGCGCCCGAACTCGTGCCCCACTCGACGCCGGAGGCCGTCGATCCGTTCATGCTGATCTTCACGTCGGGGACCAGCGGTGACCCCAAGCCCGTCCGCCTGGCGCACATGCTGATCCCGTTCGCCGGGCCTCCGCTCGTCGAGAAGTTCGGCATCACTGCCTCCGACGTCTGCTACCTGTCGATGCCGCTGTTCCACTCCGCGGTGCTGCTCGGCGGCTACTGCGTGGCCGCGGCCTCGGGTGCCGCGATGGTCCCGGCGAAGTTCTCCGCGTCGACCTTCCTGTCCGATGTCCGTCGTTTCGGTGCCACGTACATGCACTACGTCGGCAAGCCACTCGCGTTCATCCTGGCGACCCCCGAACAACCTGACGACGCCGACAATCCGCTGCGCGCGGCGTTCGGCAACGAGGCCAGCGACCGCGACCTCGACGAGTTCGCCCGCCGTTTCGACTGCATGGTGTGGGACGGCTACGGTTCCAGCGAGCTCGCGATCATCATCACGCGTGAGCCCGGCACGCCAAAGGGCTCGATCGGCAAGGGCTTCCCCGGCGTCGCCGTCTACAACCCGGCGACGTCCACCGAGTGCGCGGTCGCACGGTTCGACGAGACCGGGGCCCTCGCCAATCCCGAGGAGGCGATCGGAGAGCTCGTCAACACCTCCGGAGCGGGGATGTTCACCGGCTACTACAACGACGAGGCGACGACCTCGGAGCGCCTGCGCGACGGGAAGTACTGGTCGGGTGACCTTGGCTACCGCGACGCCGACGGGTGGATCTATCTGGCCGGGCGCACCGGCGATTGGATGCGGGTCGACGGGGAGAACATGACGGCCGGGCCGATCGAGCGGATCCTGCAGCGGATGCCCGAGATCGGGCAGGTCGTCGTGTACGGCGTCCCCGACGAGACCGTCGGCGACGCAGTCATGGCCGCCGTTGTGCCCAGCGGCACCGGCGAGCTATCACCTGAGGCGTTCGCCGGCTTCCTCGCCGAGCAGTCCGACCTCTCGCCCAAGGCGTGGCCGCGCTACGTCCGCATCGGCGCGCAGCTGCCGACGACCGCGACCAACAAGATTGTGAAGCGCACCCTCAAGCAGGAGGGCGCGACCGCGCATACCGATGAGCAGCTCTGGGTGCGCGAGGCACGCGGAACCGCCTACTCCGCCTAGGGATTCCATACACTGGACGGCGTGAGCCAACCCAGCGGCCAGTACTATCCAGTCCCCGTCGGTGACGATCGTCGGGCAGCGGTGCGAGCCAGTGACGCCGACCGCGAGCGCGCGCACGGCTTCCTGTCCGCGGCGATGAGCACGGGCGTGCTCGCCACCGACGAGTACACCGACCGGGCGGCCAACGCGATGGTGGCGGTGACACTTGCCGATCTCGATGCCCTGTGCGCCGACCTGCCGCTGGGCCAAATCGGCGGTGCGCTCGCCGCGTCGACGCCGACGGAGATCCGAGTCAGCTCCTCCGGCGCGGAGCCGCTGCGCAAGGCGAAGGCGCTGCTCAGTTCAGCAGAGGTCGGGGGTGGATCGGTGGTCGCCGATTCATTGAAGGTGTCGGCGGTATTGGCCAGCGTCGAGCTCGACCTGCGCGACGTCGAGTTCACCGCCCCCGTCCTGACGATCAAGGTCCGCGCGGTCCTCGGCAGCGTCCACATCGTGGTCCCGCCGGACGTGACGGTCGAGATTCATGGCAGCAGCGTCGTCGGCAGCTTCAATGCGGCCGCGGCCGGGCGGGGTGCCCCCGGCGCGCCCCGCGTGGTGATCCGCGGATCGGCGTTCATGGGTGGCGTCGACGTGGAGCGCGTTGCCCGGGGACAGTACATCGGGCCGACGCTGCCGCGTTAGCCACCACAGGCCCGACAGCGGGTTTTGCTGCGTCTAGCCGCCCAGGTAGGCGGCCTCGAGCCGGGGCAGATCCGTCCCCGGCGACCGAAG
>DLKD01000151.1 GCA_002477755.1 Gordonia sp. UBA7599 | reverse complement strand
CGTTCAGCGAGATGTGGAATTTGAACGCGATGATGTCGTTCATACAAGACAGCGTCATGATCGCGTAGAACGAGATCGCCATCGCACCGATGCCGGTGCGCACCGGAACGTCGCGCGGGCGCTGCAGCAGGTTGTGATGAGCGTCATCGCCGGTGAGGCGCTTCTCGATCCAGGGGTAGGAGAACATGCCGGCAAACATCACGCCGATGATGACGACGACCCAGAAGATCGCCGGGATCGTGTGATTGCCGAAGTAGATCTCCCACGGCGGCATCAAGCGGGCCAGACCGTCAGTCCACTGCATGTAGATGTCGGGCTGCGAACCTGCGGAGACCTGAGCCGGGTTGTACGGACCGATGGTCCACACCGGGTTGATCTGGAAGACGCCGGCCATCAGCGACAGCACGCCGAAGGTGATCGCGAAGAACGCGCCGGCCTTGGCGGCGAACACCGGGAGGATGCGGACGCCGACGACGTTGCGCTCGGTGCGGCCCGGGCCGGGGAACTGTGTGTGCTTCTGGTACCAGACAAGCGCAAGGTGCGCGCCGATCAGTGCCAGGATGATCGCCGGGAACAGCAGGATGTGCAGCACGTACATGCGCGGGATGATGATGTCGCCGGGGAAGTCACCGCCGAACAATGCCCAGTGGATCCAGGTGCCGACGAGCGGGATACCCAGGACGATGCCGCTCATGGCTGCGCGGACGCCGGTGCCCGAGAGCAGGTCGTCGGGGAGCGAGTAACCGAAGAAGCCCTCGAACATCGCCAGCAGCAGCAGCAGGCAGCCGATGATCCAGTTGGCCTCGCGCGGACGGCGGAACGCACCGGTGAAGAAGATGCGAACCATGTGGATGATGATCGACGCGGCGAATAGCAGCGCGGCCCAGTGGTGGATCTGACGGACGAACAGGCCGCCGCGCACCTCGAAGGAGATGTTCAACGTCGTCTCGTACGCCCGGCTCATCATGACGCCGTTGAGCGGCTGGTAGTCGCCGTGGTAGATGACGTGGGCCATCGACGGGTCGAAGAACAGCGTGAGGTACACGCCCGAGAGCAGCAGGATGACGAACGAGTAGAGCGCGACCTCACCCAGCAGGAACGACCAGTGGGTGGGGAACACCTTGTTGATCTGCCGGCGCATGCCCGCAGCAAGGTGGTAGCGCGAATCGACTTCCTCAGCCTGTGTTCCGAGGCGATCGGCGATGGTGGTCATGATTTCCGCTCCCAGAATGCCGGTCCGACGGGCTCGATGAAGTCACCTGCGGCGACCATGTAGCCCTGGTTGTTCACCGTGAGTGGTAGCTGCGCCAAGGCGCGGGCAGCCGGTCCGAAGATCGGCTTGGCGTACTCCAGCGCGTTGAACTGCGACTGGTGGCACGGGCACAAAATGCGGTTGGTCTGCTGCTCGAACAGTGAGGTCGGGCAACCGAGGTGGCTGCAGACCTTGGTGTACGCGTAGTAGTCGCCGTAGTTGAAGCTCTCCTGGCCCTTGCGCTTGATGACCTTGGCGGCGTCCTCGGGGCGCAGCCGGATCAGCATGACGGGGTTCCGGACGGCGCGCAGGCCTTCCAGCAGCTTGTGGCGGGACTCCTCGGTCTCGCCGTGGCCGTCTGAGGGGCGCCACGGGAACACCGTTTCCATCGCACCGGCGTCGAGATCCTCCGGACGGATGAGTGCAACCTGGTAGGGGTTGCCGGTGTCACGGCGCAGGAAGATCGTCTCGTTCGGGTTCTCCGGTGGGTTGTAGATCGGCGACCATCCGCTGTGCCACAGCGGTGCCTTGTCCCGCAGGGCCCAGGGATTCTTGATGAATCCGCCGAGGGCGGCGATCAGGCCGGTCAGCGCGAAGGCTCCCAGGCCGAAGGCCGCCGAACCGAGGATCATCTTCCGGCGCGGCAGCGTCGAGGTCTCCAGTGCATCGCCGAGCAGGGCAACGGTGGTCTTCTTGTCGACCTCCGACGACCCGCCGTCGTGGCGGTCCTGGACTGCGATCTCTGCCGGGATGAAGCGCTTGGTGATCGCGACGACACCGAGGCCGATCGAGAGGATCGAAAGGCCGAAGGTGATGCCCAGCAGCGGCGTGTTGTACGAGTACAGCCAGTAGTTCGGCTGGTTCGGCATCACGAATTCCCAGTGGTTGAACAGGAAGACGATCAGGCACGCCAGCGCGGAGATGCCGGCGAGGGTGAACCAGAAGGTGACCGCGCGGGCGGCGCGCTTCTCGGCGCGGGTGCCCGGGACGGGGAAGCGGGGCTCGCGGTGAAGGATCTCGACACCGTCGAGGTTGGTGCCGAGTTTGACCAGCTCGTCACGGTCCATCTCGGCGAGTTCCTCGCTCGTCGGGGTGTTTTCCGTTGCGCTCATGTCCGCGATCCCATCCACATGGCAAAGGTGACGATCGCACCGATGCCGACGACCCACATGACCATGCCCTCGCTGACGGGGCCGAACCCGCCCAAGCCGAGTCCGCCGGGCTGGGTGGACTCCGAGGAGTACTTGATGAAGCCGATGATGTCCTTCTTCTCCTCGAGGGACAGCTGGCGGTTGCTGAACTTCGGCATGTTCTGCGGCCCGGTGAGCATGGCCGTGTAGATCTGCTGCTCATTGGCCGGGTCGAGGTTGGGGGCGAACTTGCCCGACGACAGTGCGCCACCGCGGCCGGTGAAGTTGTGGCACGACGCGCAGTTGAGGCGGAAGAGCTCGCTGCCGCGGCCGAGGTTCTTCCCGCGCAGGGACTCCTGGGCCACGACCGGGATGCCGTTGGCATCTGTCTTGATCGTCCCGTCGGCGTTGCGTGCGTAGTAGACCTGCGGTCCGCCCGAGATGGACTGGACGAACTTTCCGAGCTGGGTGATCTGCGCCTCGGTGAACTTGGCGGGCTTGCGGGTCACCTGGGCCTCGTTGCGGGCTGCGGGCATGCGGCCGGAGGAGACCTGGAAGTAGACGGCCGCGTCGCCGACGCCGATGAGCGACGGTCCGCGGTCCTCGACACCCTGCAGGTTGGAGCCGTGACAGCTGATGCACGACGTGTCGTAGAGCTGCTTGCCGGCGTCGATCATCGCCTGCGACTGGCTGGCGGGATCGGCGACCGCGACCTGGGCCTTCGGAGTGAGCAGGGCGGTGATAACGCCGGCGGAGAGCAGTCCGGCCAGCAGCAGGACAGTTCCCGAAGCGCGGCGGCGCAGCTTTCGCCGGGCCTTGACCGAGCGCCCCGATGCGGCGGCTTCGTCGTTCGCGATATCCGACGTTCGCGGTGGAGATGTACTCATCTGTGACTCTCTACTAAGCGGACTGACCGGGCTGAGTTGGTGGGCTAGCGGATGAAGTAGATGGTGACGAACAGGGCGATCCACACGATGTCGACGAAGTGCCAGTAGTACGACACGACGATGGCCGCCGTCGCCTGCGCGGGCGTGAACTTGGACAACGTGGTGCGTATCAACAGGAAGATGAACGCGACGAGGCCGCCGATGACGTGCAAGCCGTGGAAACCGGTGGCCATGTAGAAGACCGAGCCGTACGCGCTCGACGAGAGCGTGGTGCCGTGCTGGACGAGGTGGACGTACTCGTAGGCCTGACCGCCGACGAAGAACGCACCCATGATGAACGTCAGGATGTACCAGCGGCGCAGGCCGAAGACATCACCGCGCTCGGCTGCGAACACGCCCATCTGACACGTCACCGAGGAGAGGATCAGAACGGTGGTCACTGGGACGGCCAGCCAGAGGTTGAGTTCGGTCGGCGGCGTGGGCCACTCGCCGACGGAGTTGTTCGCGCGGGCGACGAAGTACATCGCGAACAACCCGGCGAAAAACATCAGCTCACTGGAGAGCCACACGATCGTGCCGACGCTGACCATATTGGGCCGGTTCAGCGAGTGCACCCGAGCCGTGATGGCCGTTGACGGGGTACCTGCAGCGCTAGTCACACAAGAAGTATGACGGTTCGTAGTAAAGCGTGACCACCGGGGTAGCCAAATTGCTCAAACAATTTATGGCGCTGCAGGTAGAACTATGTCGGCGCGACCGCGCTCGGCGTGTCTACAGCGCCGATCGGGTACCAATCGGTCGGTCAAACCGCCTTCGGCCCCTCGTTTAGGGTGGATGCGTGAGTACTGATCAGCCGCAGTTGAGTTGGCCATTCGTCCTCGGTCTGGTGACCGATGGACACGACCTGACCGCAGAGCAGGCGCGGTGGGCGATGAACGAGATCATGGCCGATGCGGCGACGAGCGCGCAGATTGCCGGGTTTGGCCTCGCCGTGAAGATGAAGGGCGCGGCACCGGAGGAGCTGAACGGTCTCGCCGAGGCGATGCTCGAGCACGCCAAGCGGGTGCGAGTCGAGACCGCGGCGGTTGACGTAGTAGGCACCGGGGGTGATCGCTCGCACACCGTGAACATCTCGACGATGGCGTCGATCGTCGTCGCCGCTGCCGGTGTGCCGGTGGTCAAGCACGGCAATCGGGCGGCGTCGTCGAAGAGTGGTGGTGCCGACGTGCTCGAAGCGCTGGGCGTGGCCATCAATCTGGATGCGGATGCCGTGGCGCGCTGCGTGGAGGAGGTCGGGATCGGTTTCTGCTTCGCCCCGGTGTTCCATCCGGCGTTCCGCTTTACCGGCCCGCCGCGCAAGGAGCTGGGCGTGCCGACGGTCTTCAACGTGTTGGGCCCGCTGACCAACCCGGCTCAGCCGCGGGCGGGCCTGATCGGATGCGCGTTCCCCGACCTGGCGCCAGTGCTCGCGCAGTCGTTTGCCGACCGGGGTTCCTCGGTCCTCGTCGTACGCGGCGATGACGGTCTCGATGAACTCACGACCACGGGCACGTCGACGGTGTGGCAGGTCGCCGAGGAGACGGTCACCCAGCATCGCCTCGACCCGGCTGCGGACCTTGGTATTTCGCGAGTTGAGTTGTCGGCACTGCAGGGCGGCGATGCCCAGGACAACGCGCGCGTGGCCCGCGACCTGTTCGCCGGTGCCACCGGGCCGGTCCGTGACGCCGTGCTGTTGAACGCAGGAGGGGCGCTCGTGGCAGAGGCGCAGACCGGTCCGATGAGTCGGGAAGAACTGGTCGCCGCGCTTGCGAAGGCGATTGGTCGTGTGGCCGAGGCGATCGACTCCGGCGGTGCGGCCGACGTGCTCGAGCGCTGGGCGCGGCTCAGCACCTCCCTGGCGCAGGCCTGAGGGTAATTCGCCTACGGCGCTCGAGTC
>DLKD01000097.1 GCA_002477755.1 Gordonia sp. UBA7599 | reverse complement strand
AGTACGAGACGAAGTACTCGACGGCGTTGTTCGGCAGCATCTCGCGCAGTTCGTTGGCCAATTGGGCGGCGAGCGTCTTGTTGGGTGCCATCACGAGTGTCGGGCGCTGGATTTTCTCGATCAGCCAGGCCGTCGTCGCCGATTTGCCGGTACCCGTCGCACCCAACAGCACAATGTCGCGCTCACCGTCGTTGATCCGCCGTTCCAACTCCGCGATGGCGGCGGGTTGGTCGCCAGCCGGTTCAAGGTCGCTGACGACTTCAAAGCGTGCATCGGCCCGCTCGATCTCACCGATCGGACGGAACTCGGAGTGCGCGAGCACCGGTTTCTCTGCGGGGAACGCCATGCGTACCAGGATAGGCGGGGCGTCTGACATCCCCACTCGGGCGGCGACCGGAGATGCCAGGCGGGCGTCGAATCCCACAGCTAGGTTGAGACCATGACCGACACCGCGCATCCCCTCAAAGTCGAGGTCTTCGACGTCCCGGCGATGACCAATACCGACCCGAAAGGCTTCGTGCGCGCCGTCGACGAATATCGCGCCACCGACTACGGCCTGTACATGTCGCGCTCGACCCCCGGGCACGACAAGTTCTTCTGGCTGGAGAGCTGGCTGCTTCCGAACCTCGACCTACGCGCCAACATCTTCCACTTCCACGACCCGGAGTACCGGCCCGGCCAACGCCTCTACCTCGACGTCGGCGAATTCTGGGGACCCGACGACGCCGACCGCTGGCACGCCCGTGACTGGTACCTCGACCTCGTCGACGTCGACGAGAAGCCGTTGGAGCTGATCGACATCGACGAGCTCTTCGACGCCAATGTCGCCGGCTACCTCACCACCGAGCAGTGCGAGAAGGCCATCACCACCGCCACGACGGTGCTGGTGGGCGCCGCCGAACACCGCCACGACGTGCAGGCCTGGCTCGACGAGCAGGTCGGCGAACCGGTCACCTGGCGCGTGTCGCCTCCGCCGCGGCCCTAGCGGGCACGGGAAGGACCACCCGACGACCGATTACCCGACGACGACGCGGACGATTGCCGGGCGCCCCGGATCGGCCGAGGCAAAGGTGCCCGACTCGTCCGCCGGGAAACCACCGGCGCGCAGCAGTTCGGGCAGCGCGGCGGCCGCCTCGGCGTCGCGCGCGGTGATCTGTAGCGATGTCACCGGTTCGCTGCCGGTGACCGTGACAGCAGTGGCCTTGTCGCCGGCCACCGCCCAGAGCCGGTTGGTCAGCCGCGTCGGAAGAGACTCCGGGTTGGGATCGCGCTCGACCAACTCCGGTCGCGCGGTAGCCGGGAGACCCGCGCGCACGTTGGCCTCATACGGCACGAGGCGCTGCGCCCACAGATCGATGGCCTGCTCGGCCAACTCCGCCTCCGAACCGTGGTTCGCTAGCCATGCGTCGGCGACCGCGTGACGCTGCTCGTTCGTCGCCTGCGCGGCGATGCGGGCGCGGGCATCAGCCTCGTCGAGACCGCGCGAGTTGACCAGCCGGTGCACGCGCAGCTCGACGTCGGCGTCGACGACGATGACGTGGTGGAAGAACGGCGCGGTGTGGTTCTCGACCAGCAACGGGATGTCCTGGACGACGATCGCATCGGCGGGTGCCGCGTCGAGCAGCTCGGCGGTGCGCGCACCGATGCGCGGATGAGTGATGGCGTTGAGTTTGCCGCGCGACTCGTCGTCGACGAAGGCCTTGGCGGCCAGCGCCGCGCGGTCCAACTCGCCGTCGGCGCCGATCACATCGCTGCCGAACGCCTCCTCCAACGCCGCGAGGCCCGGAGTGCCGACGGCCACCACGTCGCGTGCGATCTTGTCGGCGTCGATCAGGTACGCACCCCGCTCGACGAAAGTCCTCGCCACGGTCGACTTGCCCGCGCCCATGCCACCAGTCAGTCCCACTCGGATCACGCCCACCAGTGTGGCAAACGTCTCCTGCTATCGCGACGGGCGGTGTTGGAACGACGCTTTCCGTGCGGGATCAACTACCCTCAGGCCCCATGACCTACCCGCCGGGTCTCAGCGGCCCCCAGTACCCGCCGCCGGGCCAATACCCGCCTCCTGGGCAGTACCCGCCGCCCGGGCAGCCCCCGGCTCCCGGGCAGTACCCCCCGCCGTTGGGCGCCTACCCGCCCCCACCACCGAAGAAGTCGTCGACGGGCCTGATCGTCGGCCTGGTCGTCGGCGGTCTGCTGCTGTTGGCCTGCTGCGGCGGCGGAGCGGTGCTGTTCGCCCTCGACAAGTCCGACTACTCATCGTCGCGGCCGTCGCGCTCGACCGCCCTGAGGGGCCAGTCGATGGAGTCCAAGTTCAAGTCCGGCATGCTCGCCAGTGTCCCGCCGGTCGGCATGGCACCGACGTCGGCCTTTCTGCCCGGCTACTCGGACCCGACGGTCTGGCTGCACCGGACGTTTACCGAGTCCGCCCCGTTCAGCGTCATCGTCAGCAACAACCCCGACGTGAACTGCGGGATGACGCCCGCCTTGCAGACCGGCGAGGCTGCCGCGGCGTGCTACTCGCCGAAGTACTACCGCACGATCTTCCTCTACTGGACACCCGCTATGGACGACGCGACCAAGAAGTTCATGCTGGCGTTCGGATGGGCGGGGTCGCGCCAGTGGTGGGAGCAGTTCGACGTCATGCAGTCGGTCGAGAGCCAGGCCGTGACGAAACTGCCGGAGTGGCGCAAGGTGTTGCAGTCCGATGCGATCTGCCGTGTCCTGTCTTGGGGCGGCTATTCCACGGCCGTCGCCGACCGGATGGGCGGATGTCCGACGTCGAGCTGGTCGGAGGGCTGGTTGCGGACACAGGCGAAAGCCTTGGGCGTCACCGTTCGGCAGTACTAGATCCGAACTGGATCAGCGCACCGCAATGCCCGCGTCGGCGAACCCGTGGGCGTTGAGGGAGGCCACCGCGTCGGCATCGATGCCGACGCAGAAATCCTTCAGGACGGTCGTGCGCAGGCCCGCTTCGGCGGCGTGGACCGCCGTCTGCTTCACGCAGTAGTCGGTGGCAATCCCGACTATGTCGACGTCGGTGATGCCGTGTGCCCGCAAGCTGTCGAGCAGCCGCTCCTCGTCATCGGTGACACCCTCGAACCCGGAATACGCCGCGCTGTAGTGGCCTTTGAACACACGGACCACCGGGATCGCGTGCACACGCGCCACCTCGTCGTCGAGCGCGGCGATGATCCGCGCGCCCGACGATTCGGCGACGCAATGGACCGGCCAGGACACGCGGAAGTCGGGTTCCTCGCCCTCGGCGGCGAAGTGCTCGCCCGGATCGATGTGCCAGTCCTGCGTCGTCACCAGCAGGTCGTAGTGCCCGAGGAAGTCCTCGTCACACAGCGCCGCGGCGAGCCGATCGGCGACGTCGGTCCCGCCGGCGACGGCGAGTGACCCGCCCTCGCAGAAGTCGTACTGGACGTCGACGATGATCAGTGCTTTGCCGGTCACGCCTCGATTGTAGTGACCCCCGACCACGCGCGACGGCCCGCCGACTCCGGTGAAGGAGTGGCGGGCCGTCGGTCCTGAGGGCTATTTCAGGTGGTTCAGGCGCTCTGGCCGAGCTCTGCGTCGAGGCGCAGGATGCCGGAGCCGTCCTCGTTGACGAGGCGGGCGCGGCCGAGGATCTCGCTGACCACGGCCTCTTCCTCGATCTGCTCGCTGACGAACCAGTCGAGCAGCGAGCGCGAATCGATGTCGCGGGCCTCGTCGGCGGCGAAGTAGAGCTCGCGGATGCTCTCGGAGACCTCGCGCTCTGCTTCCAGCGCCACGTCGAAGGTCTCGGTCACGCTGGTGACCTTCACCTTCGGCGTCTTGATGTCGCCGATGACGGGGTGGTTGTCGCGGTCGGTGAGGTGCTTGATGAGCTTGTCGGCGTGGGTGAGCTCCTCGTCCGCGTGGTTCTTGAGCCACTTGGAGATGCCGGGGAGGTCCATCAGCTCGAGCTCGATCGCCAGCTGGCGGTAGAGCATCGCCGACTCGTATTCCTTGGTGATCTGCTTGATGAATGCCTTCTCAAGGTCTGCTGCCATCTTCATGCCGTTGAGTGTAGAGAGAAAAAATGCCTTCTACCAGCAAGTATTGCCTTCGCTAAGCCAAGTTTGGCTAAGCTAATGCCATGAAACGGTCATCGATCGCCACCGCCGGAATGCTCGGTTTTGTGCTTCTCGGATCGGTCTTCACGGCTCCGATCGCCGACGCTGCTCCCCGCGTCGACTACACCTTGCGCGTGTGCGCGAGCGACAAAACCCCGACGCGCGCGACAATCACCTACGGTGTCGGGATCGGCGAGTCCATCGCCGAACAGGGCACCACCGACCGGTGGCTCGGCGAGGGGTGCTGGGAGCGGACCGTCCCGGCCACCACGATCGACGGGGCCGGTGTCCGCGCCGTCGCGGACAAGCCGGACGCATACATCGGCTGCGCCGTGTGGGCGCACGGTAAGCGGCTCAAGAAGGACTACGCATACGGCAAGTGCAACGCGTACGCACGCATCGGCTGACAACACCCACCAAAGCAACGACTCCCGGTCCGATCGGACCGGGAGTCGTTGCTTGTTCAGGCTACGAAAGCAGCTCAGGCGTTGCCGGCGAGCTTCTCGCGCAGGGCCGCGAGCTGCTCGTCGCTCGCGAGCGAACCGCCCGCGCTCGACGCTGCAGCGCCCTTGCCCTCGTCGGTCGACGAGGAGTAGTCGCTCGGTGCGTTCTCCGCCTCGGCGGCCGCCTTCGCGAACTTCTCCATCTGAGCGGTGTGCATCTTGTGGCGACGCTCCGCCTCGGCGTAGCGACCCTCCCAAGCCTTCTGCTGCTCGTCGAAGCCTTCGAGCCACTCGTTGGTCTCGGCGTCGAAGCCCTCGGGGAAGATGTAGTTGCCCTGCTCGTCGTAGCTGTCGGCCATGCCGTACTTCGACGGGTCGAACTCCTCGGTGTAGTCCTCGTTGGCCTGCTTGAGGCTCAGCGAGATCCGACGACGCTCGAGGTCGATGTCGATGACCTTGAC
>DLKD01000120.1 GCA_002477755.1 Gordonia sp. UBA7599 | reverse complement strand
GGTGCCGTAAACCCGATTACGGAATCTGTGATCCGCCAACGCTTGACCGCGCGACATCCACACGCGGCTCGACGTCGAAGAAGTGCACATCGGAGGGCATCCCCAGGTAGCCCCATACGATGCTGCGCACCATACCCGCGAAGGGGCGTTCGGACGCACCAAGCGCCCGGATGCGCGCGAGGAGCTCGTCGCGCTCACGCTGCGTCACCGCTTCGCCGTATGCATCAATCAACTCCCCAACATGCGCCGCGACAAAGAAGCGCGCGCGCTGGAGTACGTCCCGGTGAAGCCCGCAGGTGCGTATCGTCTCGGCACCGCGGGTGGTCTTCGCGAGGATGTAGCCCTCGTCGTCGAAGGACAGATGCTCCTCGGGGTCGTCGTCGAAGGGATTGAGCAGCAGCGGCGACTCCCGCGCCTCGCAACCTTGCGTCACCCTGCGTGGTGTACCTCCCGCGCAGGGAAACAGATTGCCCTTGTAGTGTCCGTTGCAGCGCTCGCAGGTGAGCACCCAGTTCTCCCAGGTGTAGGCGAGCCACCAATAGCCGGGGCGCGCAACCTCCCGCGCGGTGCCTCGATCCGCGGGCGCGACCACACACCGCGGCACCGACGCGGCGAGCGGCGGGAGCTCGGTAAGGGCGGTCTTCGGGCGGTAGTGATCCATCTCCAGCGACGCGCAGGCCCTGGGATCGCCCTCGCAGTACATGCACTTGGTGTCTCGGGTCGAGGGCCCTTCGAACGCGCGCTTGAAGCGCCGCCAGCCATTGCAGGGGAAGTCCTTCTCCTTCAGCTCGCCCGCTTCATCGAGCGTGCGCCGCACCTTCTCCCGCGCATCCTGCACCAGCGCGTCGAAGTCCGAAGGCGGCACGGGGCGACGCAGACGGATCACGACGTCCCCGACTTCCTCGCGGCCTCCTGACGCGCCGTAGCCTCGCGCGCAAGCACCTCCTGCACATGGGCGCGCATCGCTGCGCGCGCCTCGGGTGTCTGGGCCGCGCCGGGCGTCCTCGGCATCGACGCGAGCACGTTGTGGGCGATGCGCTCCAGCGCCGTGTCGCCAAAGCGCTTGAGTCGTCGACGGAGTTCGTCCTCCAGCGCACGAAGCTCCGGCGCGCCAAACGAGGCGCCCCCACGCAACGCCTGCTGGTGCTCCTCGTAGAGCGCGAGCGTCTCGGGGTCGGTGGTGGTCGTCAGCCCGAACCACATCCCCGTGAGCAACTCGTCGACCCTCACCCCCGCAGGCAGATCAAGCGGTCGCACCTCGGTGCAGTCGTCCACGCGCCGCATCACATGAATGTCCCCCGCCCGTGCGCCGAGCAGCGTGGTGGGGTTGTGCGTCGTCACAACGAAGGTCATGCGCGGGAAGAAGTTTCGGATGCGCGGCAACACGTCGTACTGCCAACGCGGGTGCAGGTGGAGGTCGATCTCATCCAGCAGCACGACGCCGGTCATCACCGTGTTGAAGCGCCGCGGAATCGATCGCCCCGCTTTCCGCCGCGGCTCGACCCAGCGCGCCATGAGGTCGACCGTCCAGCCCATCATCGTGATGTAGCCGTCGCTCAAGGCTTCGAGCGGCGCCTCACCGACGCCGTCACCGTAGAGCATCACCTCATCGCCGCGGATGTCGATGCGCGTGACGCCATCGAGCACCCCGGTGCCGGGCTTGTCGGGAGGCCCACAGAGTACCTCCAGCACCGCACTGAGCACGGCGTGGGCCTCGCCCTCGGGGTCGGCCTCCTGCAGCTCCGCGAGCTTGCGTCGCGTCAGCCAGTGCGACGCGGGGAGCAGCCCCACGGCAGTCTCCTCGAAGAGCGTCGCCACGTTGAACGCCGGCTCGAGGTTCACCTCGCGCTCGGGCCCCCCGAACGCGCTGCCCCGCTTGCAACCGTAGGCCACGATGAAGGGCCGCACGCCGTCGCCTTCCTGCGCGATGGTGGTGTCTCCGTTCGCCCGCGTGAGCTGCGCGACGAAGGTCCCCCCTGAGGTGTCGACCTCGACCCGTGCGTGGTCGGCGTTCACGCGACACCACGGGGCGCTTGCCCGCGCGACGACTCCGCCAACGACATCCCGCGGCGCGAGGGCGAAGGCCAGCGCGCGAAGCAGTGTGCTCTTGCCGACGCCGTTCTCGCCGATGACCACGAGCCAGGGCGCGCCGTCGTCGCGAGATCGCAGGGTAAGCTCGACGGCGTCGATGCCACGCAGCGCACGAACCGCAATGCGTCGGAGCTCGACCACGGCATCGTCCGACGGCGCCTGTACGTCCGCGGGTGGGGCGAACAGCGACCGCGGCGACGGGGCGACGAAGTGCAACGCGGCCCAGGTGTGGGGATCGTCCAGGGCCGTGGGGATGCGACGCGCGCGGAGGTAATGTGCAGCAGCGCGACGATGCTGCGGCAGAACGCGCGCCGACCGATGCAGCAGGAGCGCCACGAGTTCGGTCGGCCACTTCGCCGTGCGTGGATCAAGATGCTGCACCAGAACGGGCACCATCCTCTCAGCCAGCTCCGGTGTCTCAAACACTGCTCGCACCTGATCGAGCTCCGACGGCGTCACGACCCCCAACTGACGGACTCGCAGGAGCAGGATGCAGGTACGGATGGCGACGTCATCACAATGTTCAGGCACCAGGAGAGCGCGCGGAATCGGTGTCGACGGCTCCACCGGCAACAGCGCGAGCACCTTGAGAAGGCCGAACGGAGAGGGCACATCGAGGAGGCCGCGAACGATCGCATTCGCGATGCCGCGAACCCCCACGATCGATTCCAACATGAGTTCGGGCGTCCATACATCGCCTCGACCCACACGTTCGAGCACACGCAGCCATGCCCCGGTTTCCTGAGGCATCACGTGCGGGAGAAACGCACCGAGCGGTAGCGCCTCGCCCCCCGCTGTAGCGACCTCACGCACCTGCTCATACCACCCGTCCCAATCATCGATCTCCCACGCGAGACCAATCGACCAGCCGTTGACGAGCAGACGCGCAAGTTCCCGTCGTGGGCCCGGCGCCGCGCGTTCAAATATCGCCATCAACGCCCGCGTCCACCGGAGCCAAACCCTTGCGTCGGTGTCGCCAGTGAATGTCACCCCATTCGTCGACCAGACCGCGCCACGTGCCGCAATATCTGCTCCGAAGGGCCACGAGTCATCGACGAGCCAGGAGCGAAGATCCTTCTCGTCCATCCCCTCTAGCGACCACCGCTCTTGCGCAGCGCGCCAGGCATCGGCGTCACCCAGAGCCCCGCGTGCCGCGCGCCGGGCGAGTCGGCGAAGTTCGTCTGAATCTACCGCGCTACGCAAACACGCGGCGAGCGGCCACGGCGCCCTGTCAGCCAGGGCGCGAAGCGCGGCACGATCGTCATTTGCAAGCACATCGAGCGCCTCACCCAATGTGCGCGCGGAGGGCGACTGCCAGAACGGCACAGCATGGAGAAAGGCGCTCCAGGCCGCGGAAGGGCCATCAGGCACGGCGAAATCGACACCGGGCTTCGGCTCCTGAACGGGAACGGACGCCACGCTGAATCCTACTTTGACGCCATCCAGACTGCACTGGATCGGTGGCAACCACGACCCCCACCCGAGCCCCTTGAGCAGCATCAACAACGGATGTCTTTGTTTGCCGATTGGCAGCGCCCACGCGCTGTCGAGCAACGGCCACGGATCCACATTCCAGACCCAGTCATCCGCATGTGCGAACAGCCACGATGGCACCGGCATCCCGTGGCCAGACACCAGCTCCTTCGCGAGCGCTCCGCACGACGCTCTGTCCGTCGGCCAGTGCGCCTCCATGAGCGCAACGGCAAACAACGGCGCACCGCGTCGCTCCAATTCCAGCAACGCGTGCCACCCAGCCTCCCGCCGCGCCTCGTCGCGCAGCGCCGCGTCGAACTCCTCGCGCACCACCGCGCCGAGTTCGTCCGCCGTCGCCGCTTCGCGCAGCAGCCCCGCGAGCAGCTCGGCGAGCGCCTGCCACCCCCACGCGTCAGCGACGTGGAGCACACCGAACGCACGCCGTACCAGGCCCTCCATGTATCGCGGAAACGACGCCGCCGAGCCGTCCCGCAGCACGCCGATCGCGAGCATCGCACCAGCGCGCACCCACACACCGGGCGCCTCGGGCGGCCCCGCGTCGAGGCCGTCGCACAGACCGAGCACGAGGTCCTCAGAGAGTTCCCCTGGCTGCGCGAAGAGGCGGCTCAGCGCGAAGAGCAACACGTTGCGCCAGTGGGGCGACGCCGCGACGGCGCGGAGGCGATCGGCGACATGTTCACGCGCGGAGAGCAGCGCCTCGGCCGCCATGAACTCCTGAAACGACCGCAGTTCGAAGCTCCACCAGCCGGGCTCGTTCTCCACGAGCAGCACCAGCCGCTCACGCGCCGCCCGCTCGATTTCCTCCGTCGCCCGCCGGAGCGCGTCGTCCTTGAGCCCCTGCGGCCCTGCGAGCCAGCCCTGCACGATGGCGCGCAGCGCCGACTGCGTCATGCGTGCGTCCTGCGTCTCGCTCATCACCTGCAGGTGCAACGCAGCCTGCGCGTGAATCGCGTCGATGGCCGGATGCCACCGACGCAGCACCTCCGCCGCGGCGTGGTCGCGGTCGAGCTCACGCTCGTAGAGCGTGGCGTAGTAGTCGCGAAAGAGCCGCCACCGTTCCACCGGTGCGCGTGAGATGCGCCCGAAGAGCGCCACCAGGATGGTGACCTGCAAGGGCGTGCGAAACATCTCCGTCGCGGCCCCTTCGCGAGCGGCAGTCGTCAGGCGGCGACGGAGCCGATCGGCGCGGTCGACGTCGGCACCGCACCACGCTTTGATGAGGCGCTCGCCGTAGGTGACGGCCTCTTCCGGCGTAAGGTTCCGCAACGTGAGCGTCGGAACGTCCCCAAACTCCCGCCCATAGCCCGTGGGCCGCGTGGCGACGAGCACGCGCCCGAGGCCCTCGGGCATCGCCCTGAGGAAGTCGCGCACCGCGTCGACCACACGTCCCCGCGCCTCGGCGGCGCCAAGCTCGTCGAGGCCGTCGAGCACGAGCTGCCAGGGATGGCACAGAAGCCATGCGCGAAGCGAGGCTTCGGCCAGGCGCTCTCCCGTGTGGCGAACGATGCGGGCGCAGAGGAAACCCTCCAGCGTGCGTTCGAAGCCGGGGTTCTCGTCGCCCACGAGCCAGTCGGCGCAGCGTGGAACTGGCACGTGGAGCGGCCAGCGCACCTCCGTCACCTCGAAGTCCAGCGCCTTTGCATGTTCGAGAAACGCGTCGAGCCTGGGTGCGGTCTCGTCCGTGAGTTCGTCGCGTGCGTCGCGGAGGAGGGCGGCCCGGTGCAATTGGAGCAGGAAGTGCCCGACGGTCGTCTTGCCCTGACCGGGGCCGCCCACCAGCGCCACCCAGGGCTCGGGAAGGCGCACGGAGAAGCCGCCGTCGTCGCGCGCCGGATCGTCCGTAGCGACCTCACGTGAAGGCGTCTCCTCGCGCAGGAGCTGCCGCAGCACCGGCGGGGGATCGCCGTGGCTGCCGAGGCGCGGCACCAGCCAACCCTCGCAGGGCAGATCGACGAACACCCGCCCCAGCGGAACGCGAGCATCCTGGGCGAAGCGTGCGCCGTCGAGCCGCGCGTAGAACCAGGTGTCGAACTCCCGCGCCACCCAGCGTCGCAGCACCCGTCCCGTTGCGGCCTCGTCGGGGCGTGGTGCTACGTCGGTCATTGGGTGTCGGCGCGGTTTGGGGGGCGTCGGGCGCTGAAGCGTTCGCGATTACGGGTGCCGTAAACCCGATTACGGCGCCCGTAATCCGCGGTCGTCGCTCACAGGCGGCGCTGGAGCTCGCTGCCGGGCGTGTCGGTCTGCCCGCGGCGGTACTGGAAGGCCCCGCGGAGCACGTAGCTCCTGCCCTCGTTGGTGAGGATGAACACGTCGATCGGATGCCCCTGGTCGGCCTCCCGCGACTCCGGCGTGCGGAACACGATGGTCTCGTCGTCGGCGATGCCCACCTCGGTGGCCACCTTCGCGCCAATGCGAACCTCCAGGCCCCCGAGCGCGCGGAACCCGCTCCCCAGGATGCGCACCTCCTCGCCGCCGCTCGGCTTGCCCGAGCGCGGGAGCATGTCACGGAAGAACACCCCTTCCTTCTTGCACCCTGCGCTCCCGAGCGCCGAGAGCATCGAGAGGGCGACCACCGCGTGACGGATACGACCGAGACCCATCGAACGACACTCCTCCGTCCGCGACGCGCCACCAGCGGCGCCACACGGACTACAGCGGGCCGAACGCTATGCCGTCTCGCACCGCAGGGTCAACAGCGAACGCGGGCGCTTCCCTCCGCCACCGCTTCTCGTGCACCCTCCACGGCCCGCCATGAGCACCGCCGAGCCGTGGACCATCTCCCGCGTCGTCGCCTGGACCGCGAAGGATCTCGCCGCCCGCGGCATCGACTCGTCGCGCCTCGACGCCGAGCTGCTCATCGCCCACGCGCTCAAGCTCCGTCGCCTCGACCTGTACCTCCGCTTCGACCAGCCGCTCCTCGACGCCGAGCTCGCTGACATCCGCGCCCTCATCGCGCGCCGACGGAAGTTCGAGCCCGTGGCGTACATCCTGGGCGTGCGGGAGTTCTACGGGCGGGCCTTCGCGGTCGATCGCCGGGTGCTGATTCCCCGACCCGAGACCGAAGGCGTCATCGAGGCCGCGCTGGCGCTGCTCCCGCCGCGTGAAGAAGGCCGCGTCGTGCGGGTGCTGGAGATCGGCCCTGGCAGCGGCGCCATCGCCATCACCCTCGCCTGCGAGCGCCCCGACGTGCACGTCGACGCCGTGGAGCTCTCGGGCTCCGCCGCCGAGGTGACGCGCGCCAACGCTGCGAAGCACGACGTGAGCGCCCGCGTGCAGGTGCTCGACGACGGCAAGGGCCTGTCACAGGAGCAGGTGCTGACTGTGCTGCAGCTGCCAGACGAGCGGCTCGAGGAGCTGCTGGCCCTGGCGCACGACGTCCGGATGCGCTGGTGCGGACCGGAGGTCGAGGTCGAGGGCATCATCTCGCTGAAGACCGGCGGATGCCCCGAGGACTGCCACTTCTGCTCGCAGTCGGGCCTGTTCGCCTCGCCGGTGCGCAGTGCGTGGATCGACATTCCGTCCCTGGTGGAGGCCGCCAAGCAGACCGCGAAGACCGGCGCGACCGAATTCTGCATCGTCGCGGCTGTACGCGGCCCGGACAAGCGCCTGATGAGCCAGGTCGCCGCCGGCATCGAGGCGATCCGCAACGAGGTGGACATCCAGATCGCGTGCAGCCTGGGCATGCTCACCCAAGAGCAGGTCGACGAGCTCGCTGCGATGGGTGTGCACCGCTACAACCACAACCTGGAGACCGCTCGCTCGCATTTCCCCAACGTCGTCACCACCCACTCGTGGGAGGAGCGCTGGGACACGCTGCGCATGGTGCGCGATGCCGGGATGGAGGTGTGCTGCGGCGGCATCCTCGGCATGGGTGAGTCGCTGGAGCAGCGGGCCGAGTTCGCCGCCAACCTTGCCGAGCTCGAGCCCGACGAGGTGCCGTTGAACTTCCTCAACCCGCGTCCGGGCACGCCCTTCGGCGATTTGGACGTCCTGCCGGCCGCCGAGGCGCTCAAGGCCGTCGCCGCCTTCCGCCTCGCCCTGCCGCGGACCATCCTGCGGTTCGCCGGCGGGCGGGAGATCACGCTGGGCGACCTGGGCGCCGAGCAGGGCATCCTGGGCGGTATCAACGCCGTCATCGTCGGCAACTACCTCACGACGCTCGGTCGTCCAGCCGAGGCCGACCTCGACCTCCTGGAGTCGTTGTCGATGCCCATCAAGGCGCTCAACGACACCCTCTGACGCGATGACCCCCGCCGACACCGTTCCCGGGCCACTGGCCGCGCCGCACCGCTACGGGGTGTACACCGGTATCGAGACGCAGTTGCAGAGCGACGACCAGGTCCCCACCACCGCACGGCTGGGGTTGGAACCGCCACGCTACTGCGGTCAGTGTGGCCGGCGGATGGTCGTGCAGGTGCGCCCCGACGGTTGGCGGGCGCGGTGCTCCCGTCACGGCGAGGTGGATTCGAAGGAACTGGAGCAGCGATGACGGGGGAGCGGCAGATGACAGGGGAACAGCGATGACCCAACCGGTGATGCTCGCCCCCGGTCCGGAGTTCGGTCAGCCCGTCGCCACGGGCCATCGGGCCACCGCGTGGCGCGCCAACGTCGTGGACTCGGTTCAGTTGATCCGCGTGCTGGCCGGCCTCGTGGTGGTCAGCGTCGCTGGCGCCGTGGTGTGGGCCTTCGTCGCCCCGATGCCGACCGGCGTCGTTTTGCGCCGCGGTTACGCGACGGTGCCGGCCGACCAGATGGGCCGCTACTTCGACGCGATCGGTTGGTTCAGCCTGGGCCTGCTGACGATCGGTTTCATCGGCGGTTCGGTGTTCTGGTGGACGGCCCGAACGTGGCGCGGACCGCTCGGCGCGATCGGGCTGGCGGCGATGACGGTGGTGGCCTCGGGACTGGCGATCGAGATCGCACTCACCGTGACGCGGATCCGGTTGCCCGATCCGAATGCGCTGGATGCCGGCGCGACCTTCGAGCACGCGCCGAAGCTGTGGATGGCGGCGCCGCTCGACGGTGCGGTCGGGGCACCGGGAATCCTGCTCATCCTCATGCCGACGATGGCCGTGTTGGTCTACCTGTTCCACGCCCTGGTCGCCCCCGACGCGACGCTCGACGCGGACAGCGTCGACGGCGACAGCATTGAGGACGTCACCGTCGTCGTGCCGAGCCAGTCCGTCTGATCCGCCGACCGAGCCCGAATCCGCGGCGACTGAGCCCGAATCCGCGCCGACCGAGCCCTACAAAGGTGGACGCAGTGTCGCGAATTCGTCGGTGACACGCAGCGTCGAGTCGGCGAACCGGTACAGCGCGGGCGGTCGGCCGCCGCCGCGGGTGCGGCGGACCCCGCCCGTCGCGGTGATCACGGCGCGGCGCGAGAGGATTCGCAACAGGTTCGTCGTGTCGACCGGGTAGCCCAGCGCGGCGCCGTAAACCTCCGACAACTCCGACATCGGGAATTCGGTGGGCGCCAGGGCGAAGGCGATGTTGGTGTAGGAGAGCTTGCCCGCGAGGCGGTGCCGTGCCGCCGCGACGATGGCGGCGTGGTCGGCGATCAGGGGCGGCAGGTCGTCGGCGGGGTGCCACTGCGCGCCCATGGCCTGCGTTGGCGGCCGCACCAGGCACAGATAGGTCGACGCGACGATTCGCACTCCCGGCACACGGTGCGGATCGTCGAACACCTCCAATTGTTCGAGGTGTGCGACACCGACGACCCCGGCCTGGTCCCGTAGTCGGGTCAACGCGGTGTCGGCGAGCTCGGCGTCGCCGACGATGGGGCCGCCGGGCAGCGCCCAGTTGTCGGATTCAGGCTCGCGCACGAGCAGGACCTGCAGCTGGGCGGTATCGCCGTCGTCGTCGCCCACGCTGACGCGCAGCACCGCCGACCGCACCTCCAGCCGCACGACGGCGGAGGCGTCGTCGTCGGGGGTCACGTGGCCGATCATAGGGTGCTCTCCAATCGTGACGTCCGTGGCGCGCTGGCCGGTTGCGGGAATCATCGTCGAATCCGTGGTGTTACCATGGAAGTAGTTTTCGACCCACAGTCGAAAATACCTGAATCGCCCAGCCCGGTGGCGAAGGAGGAACGACGATGAGCATCACCACCGACTTCTCGAGCACACTGTCGTGGATCGACGGCCCGACCGGTTACACCGGCATCGAGGCGACCCCGGAGTGGGCCGACGAGGTGCGCCGCCTCGCGAAGGCGCGCAACGCGACGATCCTTGCGCACAATTACCAGCTCCCAGCCATCCAGGACATCGCCGACCACACCGGTGACTCACTGGCCCTGTCGCGCATCGCCGCGGAGGCCGACGAGGACGAGATCATCTTCTGCGGCGTGCACTTCATGGCCGAGACCGCGAAGATCCTCAGCCCCGACAAGCGCGTGATGATTCCCGACGCCCGCGCCGGCTGCTCGTTGGCGGACTCGATCACCGCCGAGGACCTGCGTGCGTGGAAGGCCGAGTTCCCCGACGCCGTGGTCGTGTCGTACGTGAACACGACCGCTGAGGTCAAGGGCCTCACCGATATCTGCTGCACGTCGAGCAATGCCGTCGACGTCGTCGCCTCCATCGACCCCGACCGGGACGTGCTGTTCTTGCCCGACCAGTTCCTCGGGGCCCATGTGAAGCGCCAGACCGGCCGCGACAACATCCACATCTGGGCCGGCGAGTGCCACGTGCACGCCGGGATAAACGGCGACGAGCTCGCCGAGCAGGCAGAGAGCCATCCCGATGCAGACCTGTTCATCCACCCCGAGTGCGGCTGCGCCACGTCGGCGCTGTATCTCGCCGGCGAGGGGGCCGTGCCCGCGGACAAGGTGAAGATCCTGTCCACCGGCGGGATGCTCGACGCCGCACGGGAGACCAAGGCCAGCCAGGTCCTCGTCGCCACGGAGATCGGCATGCTGCACCAGTTGCGCAAGGCTGCCCCGGGGGTCGACTTCCAGCCGGTCAACGGTCGTGCGTCGTGCCCGTACATGAAGATGATCACCCCGGCCGCGCTGCTGCGCTGCCTGGTGACCGGCCAGGACGAGGTCGACGTCGATCTCGACGTCGCGGCCAAGGCACGCGCCAGCGTCGAGAAGATGATCGCGATCGGCAACCCCGGCTCCGGCGAATGACGGGTGCCGACACGGGCGTGACCGACGAGGTGCGGGCACTCATCCGCACTGCCCTCGACGAGGATCTGCGGTACGGCCCCGACATCACCACGGTCGCGACGATCCCCGCTGATGCGGTCGTCGATGCGGCGATCGTCAGCCGTGATCACGGTGTGGTCGCCGGCGTTGGAGTCGCGCGTGCCGTTTTCGACGAGGTGATCGGCGCGGACCGCTACGAAGTCACCGCCGAACTTCCTGACGGCCATCGGGTGGAGCCCGGGCAGGTCGTGCTGGCGTTGCGCGCGCCCACCAGGGAACTCTTGACGGCCGAGCGCACCGCTCTGAATCTGCTGTGCCACTTGTCGGGCATCGCGACGGCGACTTCGGCGTGGGTGGAAGCGGTCGAGGGGACCGGCGCGGCGATCCGCGACTCCCGCAAGACGCTGCCGGGGTTGCGCTTCCTGCAGAAGGCCGCCGTCCGGGCCGGCGGTGGGGTCAACCACCGCATGGGTCTGGGTGATGAGGCGCTGATCAAGGACAACCATGTGGCCGCCGTCGGTTCGGTGGCAGCGGCACTGCAGGCGGTGCGCGAGGCGGCGCCCGACCTCCCCGTCGAAGTCGAGGTCGACTCGCTCGAGCAGCTCGACGAGGTGCTGGAACTGAAGCCGACGCTGGTCCTGCTCGACAACTTCCCGCTGTGGGCGACGCAGATGGCAGTCACGCGCCGCAACACCCGGTCGCCGGAGACGAAACTGGAGAGCTCGGGCGGGCTCACCCTCGACGTTGCCGCCGACTACGCCAAGACCGGCGTCGACTATCTGGCCGTCGGTGCGCTGACCCACTCGGTGACGGTTCTGGATCTCGGCCTGGACATGTGAGACGACTCCGCGAGGCCCCAGGGCTGACGGTGGTAATACTGTATTACCGGCGCTAGGGTTGATCACATGGATTGATCTCCTCCGCGTTGCTCGAGGTGGAACTCGACCGCGTCGCATCCCGAGAGGGAATTGACCGGTCGATAATCGACGATGCGCTCGACGGCATCTACCTCGCCATGGTCGATCAGCCGGTGCTGGATCGCGCCGCTGGGCTTCAGTTCCACATCAAGACCCTCGACGCCATCCACCTGGCGACCGCAGCCGTGCTGAATGAGGAGATGCCGGGCCTGCAAGTCCTCAGCTGTGATCGTCGCGTCCTCGACGGAGCCGCGCACCTGGGGTTGGGGTGTGTCGGGAGCGTCTGAAACGCCGATCCGGACGTGGTCGGCGGGCACGACGAAATGTGCTTGGCCCGACCACATATCCTGGTAGCAGCCCCGACAACCTCCAGGAGTCACGATGCTCTCGCGCACCGACCTCCGCGGTACGACGCCGACCGCAGCCCAGCTGCGCCGCGCGCTGCCCCGCGGCGGTACCGACGTCAATGCCGTGCTGCCCACGGTCACGCCGGTCATCGAGGACGTCAAGGCCCATGGCGCCAGCGCGGCACTGGACTACGGCGAGCGTTTCGACAAGGTGCGCCCGACATCGGTGCGCGTCCCCGCGCAGGTCATCGCCGACGCGGCGGCGAGCCTTGATCCCGCGGTCACCGCGGCTCTGCGCGAATCGATCACCCGTGCCCGGGCGGTGCATGCCGACCAGCGTCGGGCGACCGTGACCACGCAGGTGGCCCCTGGCGGTCAGGTCGCCGAGAAGTGGGTCCCCGTCCGTCGGGTGGGCCTCTACGTGCCCGGTGGCAACGCCGTTTACCCGTCGAGCGTCGTGATGAACGTCGTCCCGGCCCAGGCGGCCGGGGTGCAGTCGCTGGTCGTCGCGTCACCGCCTCAAGCCGACTTCGGCGGCTGGCCGCACCCGACGATCCTCGCCGCCTGTGCGCTGCTGGGCGTCGACGAGGTGTGGGCCGTCGGTGGCGCGCAGGGCGTCGCCCTGCTGGCCTACGGCGGTAGCGACACCGATGGCGCCGAACTCGACCCCGTCGACCTCATCACCGGACCGGGCAACATCTACGTGACCGCGGCGAAGCGGCTCGTGCGGGGTGTCGTCGGGATCGACTCCGAAGCCGGCCCCACCGAGATCGCGATCCTCGCCGACGATTCCGCCGATCCGAGGCACATCGCCGCCGACCTCATCAGTCAGGCCGAACACGACGTGCTGGCCGCCTCGGTGCTGGTCACCGATAGTGAAGCCCTCGCCGACGCCGTCGACGAGCAGGTGATCGCCCAGGCCGGCGCGACCAAGCACGCGCAACGGGTCGCGCAGGCGCTGACTGGCCCGCAATCAGGGATCGTCCTGGTCGACGACCTCGACGCCGGGCTGCGCGTCGTCGACGAGTACGCCGCCGAGCACCTGGAGATCCAGACTCGCGACGCCGTCGGGGTCGCCGACCGTGTGCGCAACGCCGGCGCTGTCTTCGTCGGCCCGTACTCGCCGGTGAGCCTCGGCGACTACTGCGCCGGGTCCAACCACGTGCTCCCGACGTCGGGTTCGGCGCGGTTCGCCTCCGGACTGTCGGTGCAGACCTTCCTCAAGGGCGTCCACGTCATCGACTACGACGAGGACGCGCTCGCCGCGGTCGCGCAGCAGGTCATCACCTTGGCCGACGCCGAGGACCTGCCCGCCCACGGCGACGCCGTCAAGCAGCGTTTCGCCGCGCTGCGGGCACAGTCGTGACCGCCCCGGGCGCGGGCGCCACGCTGGCGGATCTGCCGCTGCGGGACAACCTGCGCGGCAAGCAGCCCTACGGTGCTCCGCAACTCGACGTCCCGGTGCAGCTCAACACCAACGAGAACCCGCACCCACCGTCGCAAGCACTGATCGACGACGTGGCCGAGTCGGTGCGCGCCGCGGCCGCCCAGCTGCACCGCTATCCCGACCGCGACGCCGTTGCCTTGCGGACCGACTTGGCCGAATACCTGTCGGCGGTGACCGGAACACCGCTTCAGAACGCCAACATCTGGGCGGCCAACGGCTCCAACGAGATTCTCCAGCAGCTGCTGCAGGCCTTTGGCGGCCCGGGTCGGACGGCGGTCGGGTTCGTCCCGTCGTACTCGATGCACCCGATCATCTCCGATGGCACCGATACCACGTGGATCGCAGCCAAGCGCGCGGCCGACTTCTCCCTCGACGTCGACTATGCGCTCGCCGAGATCGCGCGCCTGGCTCCCGACGTCGTGTTCCTGACGTCGCCGAACAACCCGACCGGCGCCTCGATCCCCGCCGCCGAGATCGCGGCCATTGTCGACGCGGCACCCGGGATCGTCATCGTCGACGAGGCGTATGGCGAGTTCAGCGACCAGCCCAGCGCGGTCGGATTGATCGACCGGTACCCGGCGAAGGTCGTCGTGTCGCGGACGATGAGCAAGGCGTTCGCGTTCGCCGGCGGGCGGTTGGGGTACCTGGCGGCGTCACCGGCGATCATCGACGCACTGCTGCTCGTGCGGTTGCCCTACCACCTGTCGGTGCAGACCCAGGCTGCCGCGCGTGCCGCGCTACGCCACCGTGACGAGACGCTGGCCGGCGTGGCCAGCATCGTCGCCGAGCGGATCCGCGTGGTGGCCGCGCTGAGCGCGATGGGCTACGACGTGGCGCCGTCGGACGCGAACTTCCTGCTGTTCGGTGAGTTCGCCGACCCGGCGGAGAGTTGGCAGCGCTACCTCGACAACGGCGTGTTGGTCCGCGATCCGGGAATCGGCGGCCGCCTCCGTGTCACCATCGGGTTGGAGACCGAAAACGACGCATTCCTGCGGGTCAGCGAGATGCTGGCCCCGACCGACCTAGTGAGGGTCTGATGAGCAACAGTGCCGCGCGCACCGCGCGTGTCGAGCGCACCACCCGCGAGTCGTCGATCACCGTCGAGTTGAACCTCGACGGCACCGGTGTCACCGACATCGCAACCGGCGTGCCGTTCTACGACCACATGCTGACCGCCTTCGGTCAGCACGGCAGTTTCGACCTGACCGTGGTCGCGCGCGGCGACATCGAGATCGAGGCACACCACACCGTCGAGGACACTGCCATCGTCCTTGGCCAGGCGTTCGCGCAGGCGCTCGGTGATAAAAAGGGCATCCGCCGGTTCGGCGACGCCTGGATCCCCATGGACGAGACGCTGGCGCATGCCGCCGTCGACGTTTCCGGCCGCCCGTACTTCGTGCACACCGGAGAGCCCGAGCACCTGTTGACCGCGATCATCCCGGGGGTGCAGGAGGGCGACAACGCCGGCGCACCGTACTCGACGGTCATCAACCGGCACGTGTTCGAGTCGCTCGCGCTCAATGCCCGCATCGCGCTGCACGTGCGGGTCGAATACGGCCGCGACCAGCACCACATCACCGAGGCGCAGTACAAGGCCGTGGCGCGCGCGCTGCGCCAGGCGTGCGAACCGGACCCGAGGGTCAGCGGTGTCCCGTCGACGAAGGGCAGTTTGTGACCCAACCGTCGGTGACGATTCTCGACTACGGGTCGGGCAACCTGCGCTCGGCCCAGCGCGCTCTTGAACACGTCGGCGCGGCGGTCACCGTCACCTCCGACCGGGCCGCGGCGACCGAGTGCGACGGTTTGCTCGTACCCGGCGTCGGTGCTTTCGAGGCGTGCATGGCGGGCTTCAACGATGTCGGGGGACCACAGATCGTCGGACGCCGGCTCGCCGGCGGTCGCCCGGTCCTGGGCATCTGCGTCGGCATGCAGATCATGTTCACCACCGGCGTCGAATTCGGCGTCGAGACGCCGGGCTGCGACGAGTGGCCCGGGACGGTCACCCGGCTCGACGCGCCAGTTCTGCCGCACATGGGGTGGAACACGGTGGAGGCCGCCCCGGGCTCGGTGCTGTTCGACGGGCTCGGCGCCGATGAGCGGTACTACTTCGTCCACTCCTACGCCGCGCAGGAATGGGGCTTCGACGACGAGTCGTCGCCGATCGCCGCGGCAAAACTAACCTGGGCGACTCACGGGTCGCGCTTTTTGGCCGCGGTGGAGAACGGGCCGCTCGCCGCGACCCAGTTTCACCCGGAGAAGTCTGGCGACGCCGGCCTGGCGTTGCTGTCCAACTGGTGCCGGAGCCTGACATGACACAAGCTCGCAACGAATTCTCCTTCATCCGACTGGCCCTGGTCTCGTTGGGCTCGGGCCTGCTCGTACTGGTGGTCTCGCTGCCGCTGATCTGGGCGGCATCACTGGTCCATCGGTGGTTGGCGTTGGCCGTCGCGATCGCCGCGATCGTCGGCACCGTCGCGGTCATCGGTCTTATGGCCAACCGCTACGTCAACAGCATCGCCAAGCGTGTCGAGCACTCGCGCCACATCGAGCAGACCGACCCGCCTGCGTCCGACTAGCCCACCATTGCTGCAGCCCAACCCACCCAAGCCGATAGGACCCCGCCGCTCATGGCCCCCGCACTGCAACTGTTGCCCGCCGTCGACGTCGCCGACGGACAGGCCGTCCGCCTGCTGCGTGGCGCGGCCGGAACCGAAACGTCCTACGGTTCACCGCGCGATGCGGCGCTGGCCTGGCAGCGCGACGGTGCGCAGTGGGTGCACATGGTCGACCTCGACGCGGCGTTCGGGCGCGGGGACAACCGGGCGCTGTTGGCCGATGTGATTGCCGAACTCGACGTCGACGTCGAGTTGTCCGGCGGTATCCGCGACGACGACTCGCTGGCCGCGGCGCTGGCCACCGGCTGCACCCGGGTCAATCTGGGGACCGCGGCGATCGAGAACCCGCAGTGGTGCGCGTCGGCGATCGCCGAGTACGGCGACAAGATCGCCGTCGGACTCGACGTCACCGCCGACGGGGATTCGTGGCGGTTGCGCGGCCGCGGTTGGGTCACCGAGGGCGGTGACCTGTGGGAGGCGCTGGCTCGCCTTGATGCCGACGGGTGCGCGCGCTACGTCGTCACCGACGTCTCCAAGGACGGCACGCTGACCGGGCCCAACCTCGACCTGCTGCGCGACGTGGCGCAGCGCACCGGCGCGCCCGTCGTCGCCTCCGGCGGCATCTCGGCACTGTCAGACCTCACCGCGATCGCCGGCCTGTCCCATCTCGGGGTCGAGGGCGCGATCATCGGCAAAGCCCTCTACGCGGGCCGCTTCACACTGCCCGAGGCGCTCGCGGCGGTGCGCGAGGTGCGCTGATGGCCTCCCCGTCCGCCTGTTCACCCACCCCCGACCTGCGGGACTTGGCGCAGACCGCCGGTGAGGTCCTGGAGGCGGTGAGCCCCCGCTTTCGCGCTGACCGCGGTGCGGCCGGAGTGGTCGGCAAGGGTGATCGCGACTTCGCCACCCAGGTCGACCTGGATTTGGAGCGGTTCATCTGCGACGAGCTGACCACCCGCACCGGGTTGCCGTGCCACGGCGAGGAGTTCGGCGGGCCACCCGTCGACGAGGGATTGGTGTGGGTCGTCGACCCCGTCGACGGGACCTTCAACTACTCCACCGGCAGCCCGATGGCGGGAATGCTGGTGGGGTTGTGCGACGACGGCGCGCCGGTGCTGGGTCTGACCTGGCTGCCGCTGCTCGACGAGCGCTACGTCGGCTTCGCCGACGGCGGGCTGACCTGCAACGGGCAGGACTTGCCGACGCTGGCGCCGATGACGCTGCATCAGTCGGTGGTCGCGTTCGGGGCGTTCAACGAGCGCGCTCGCGGCCGCTACCCGGGCGCCCGTCGGATCGAGGTGCTGGCGGCGCTGTCCGGGCGGGCGGCACGGCTGCGGATGTCGGGCAGTACCGGCGTCGACCTCGCGTTCACCGCCGCCGGGACGTACAACGGAGCCATCACTTTCGGTAGCCACGCCTGGGACAACGTCGGCGGTGCGGCGTTGGTGCGGGCGGCCGGTGGCATCGTGACCGATGTCGCCGGAGAGCAGTGGACGGTATCGTCGCCGTCGCTCGTCGCCGCCGCACCGGGCGTGCATGGCGAGCTGATCGAGTTGATCGACTCGGTGACCGGACAGGAGTGGGAGATCTGATGAGTGTGGCGGTGCGCGTGATCCCGTGCCTCGACGTCGACGGCGGCCGAGTGGTCAAGGGCGTCAACTTCGAGAACCTGCGTGACGCGGGCGACCCGGTCGAGCTGGCGGCGCGCTACAACGAGGAGGGTGCCGACGAGTTGACGTTCCTCGACGTGACGGCCAGCAGCGCCGGGCGCGCGACGATGATCGACGTGGTCAAGCGGACCGCTGACGAGATCTTCATCCCATTGACCGTCGGCGGTGGCATCCGGGAGGTGTCCGACGTCGACGCGATGCTGCGCGCCGGTGCAGACAAGGTGAGTGTCAACACGGCGGCCATCGCGCGCCCCGAGGTGCTGCAGGAGATGAGCCGCCGGTTCGGCTCGCAGTGCATTGTGTTGTCGGTGGATGCTCGCACGGTCCCCGACGGCGGTGAACCGACGCCGTCCGGGTGGGAGGTGACCACCCATGGCGGGCGCCGCGGCACCGGGATCGACGCGCTCGAATGGGCGCGCCGCGGTCAAGACCTGGGAGTGGGGGAGATCCTGCTCAACTCGATGGACGCCGACGGGACGAAGGCCGGTTTCGACATTGCCATGCTGACCGCGGTACGCGCCATCGTCGACGTCCCGGTCATCGCGAGTGGGGGCGCCGGCCGCGTCGAGGACTTCGCGCCCGCCGTGCGCGCCGGCGCCGACGCGGTACTCGCGGCATCGGTGTTCCACTTCGGCGAGCTGACGATCGGCGCGGTGAAGACCGCCCTGTCCGACGCCGGGATCACTGTCCGGACCACCGGGATGGAGGCACGCGCATGACCGCACCGGAGAACGATCGGCTCGATCCTGCCATCGCCGCGCGGCTCAAGCGCAACGCCGACGGCCTCGTCGCCGCCGTGGCGCTGGAGGAGGGCACCGGTATCGTGCTCATGCAGGCCTGGATGGACGACGTGGCACTCGCCCGCACCCTGGCCACCGGCGACGCCACCTACTTCTCGCGGTCGCGCCAGCAGTATTGGCGCAAAGGCGAGACCAGCGGTCACACGCAGCGCGTGCGGTCGGTGCGCTTGGACTGCGACGGTGACACCGTGCTGCTCGTCGTCGAACAGACCGGGCCCGCCTGCCACACCGGCAACCACAGCTGTTTCGACACCGAAGAACTCTTCCACCCGACTTCTGAGAAGTGAGGCGCCATGCCGCTGATCCAGATCTCCCAGACTCCCGGCCTGTCCGACACGGTCAAACGGGAGACCATTGCCGCGGTGACCGAGGCGTACGCCAAGGCGACCGGTAAGAACCCGGACTCGGTGTGGGTGACCATCACCGAGGTACCGCGCTCCCAGTGGGGCGTGGGGGGCGAGCCGCTCGGATGAGACGACAAGCCAACTTGACTACGACGACGATCGAGCAGTTCCGCGAGCTCGCCGTCGACCACCGCGTCGTGCCGGTGACTCGTCGCGTCCTCGCCGACGGTGAGACGCCGCTGTCGGCCTACGCCAAACTCGCCGGCGACCGCCCTGGGACGTTTCTTCTGGAATCAGCGGAGAACGGCCGGTCGTGGTCGCGCTGGTCGTTCATCGGCGCCGGGTCGCCCGCTGCGCTGACCGTCGTCGACGGGGAGGCCAGCTGGTGGGGCACGACGCCCGCGGGTGCCCCCGTCGGCGGTGATCCGCTGGAAGCGCTCGCCGCATCGCTGCATCTGCTGGCCACCGATCCGCTGCCGGACATGCCTCCCTTGACCGGCGGATTCGTCGGGTTTATGGCCTATGACATGGTGCGCCGGTTGGAGCGCCTGCCGGAGACCACCGTCGACGACTTGGGCCTGCCGGACCTATTCCTACTGCTGGCCACCGATTTGGCCGCCGTCGACCACCACGAGGGAACGATCACGCTCATCGCCAACGCGGTGAACTGGGACGGGAGCGACGAGCACGTCGATGAGGCCTATGCCGATGCCGTGACCCGCCTCGACCGTATGACGCAGGCCCTTGCGGCGCCGACCCCGTCGACCGTTGCCGTGTACGACCGTCCGGCCCCCGACTACAGCGCACAACGCGACGTCGCCGAGTTCGGTGCGGTCGTGGAGGCCATGGTCGGCGAGATCGAGGCGGGAGAGGCATTCCAGGTCGTCCCATCGGTGCGCTTCGAGATGACGACCGAGGCCGACCCGCTCGATGTCTATCGGGTGCTGCGCGCCACCAACCCCAGCCCGTACATGTACCTGCTGCGGATGCCGGACACGGTCGGCACCGGCGAGCACCCGGTCACCGTCGTCGGCAGCTCCCCGGAGGCGCTGGTCACCGTCACCGACGGCGTCGCCACAACCCACCCGATCGCGGGCACCCGGTGGCGCGGCAAGACCGACGAGGAGGACGTGCTGCTGGGCAAGGACCTGCTCGCCGACGAGAAGGAGCGCGCCGAGCACCTGATGCTCGTGGACTTGAGTCGCAACGACCTCGGCCGCGTCTGCGAACCGGGGACGGTGAAGGTCAGCGACTACAGCCACGTCGAGCGCTACAGCCACGTCATGCACCTCGTGTCCACGGTGTCGGGGCGGTTGCGCGAGGACAAGACCGCGCTCGACGCGGTGACCGCATGTTTCCCCGCGGGCACCCTTAGCGGCGCGCCGAAGGTCCGGGCGATGGAACTGATCGAGGAGCACGAGATCACCCGGCGCGGCCTTTACGGCGGGGTCGTCGGCTATCTCGATTTCGCCGGCGATGCCGACACCGCGATCGCCATTCGCACCGCACTGCTCACCGACGGGAAGGCGTACGTGCAGGCCGGGGCTGGCGTCGTCGCCGACAGCCAGCCCACCTACGAGTACAACGAGGCGCGCAACAAGGCCACCGCAGTGCTCAACGCGGTGGCCGCAGCCGAGACCATGCGGCCGCTGGGCGGAGAACGGTCGTGACCGACGGCCCCGAGCGTGCAGACCCGGTAGTAGCCGATACCGCCGACGAGGGCACCCCGTCGCCCAACCGAGTCGCGCAGAAGGCGATCGCGTCGGTGTTGCTCGCACTGGGTGCTCTGGTCCTGTGGATCGCATCCCGGTTCACGTGGGCGCGCGTCGAGGCCGAGGACGGATTGTCGCCGATGCGCCGATTCGAGGTGAGGGGCTCGGATTGGAGCCCGTGGCTGACGCCGGCCGCCTTGGCGCTACTTGCCGCCGTGGCCCTCGTGTGGTCGCTGCGCGGCGCCGCGCTTCGCATCGTGGCCGTTGTGCTGGGCCTGGGTGCCGTCGTGATCGCCATTCCCGCGATCTCGTTGTTGAGCACCCCCGTCAACAGTGACTACGCCGCCCGCGCCATCGACCTCGCGCCTCGCTACCGGGTCCTGCTGACGACGGTGAACCCGTGGGCCCCGGTGATCGTGCTGGTCGGAGCGGCCTTCGTCGTCGTCGGCGCGGTGTTCGCGCTGCGGGCGGCGCGGGGTGCGGGCATGTCGTCGAAGTATCGTTCCCCGGCGGCGCGGCGCGAGGAATTGGAACGCAAAGTCTTCGCCGACTACGAGCGCCGGCAGCGGGCGCAGGCCCGTGACGGTCAGCCGGAGGAGCCGAATCGCAGCGCGTCAGACCGACAGCCCGAGGGCGAGCGGATTCTCTGGGACAGCCTCGACACCGGGGTCGACCCCACCGAGTAGCCCGGCACGGCCGACCCGCGCGGCGGTCCCGGTTCGGGCGCGGCTACCCTGTGACTCAATCAATCGCGCGGGATCGGCAGACAGCTATTCGATTCCGGCAGACGCAACCGGTCCGCGACGCGGGCACGCCGAGGAGGTGAGACGCCAGTGGGAGAGCCGACCGTGCTCGACTCGATCATCGAGGGCGTCAAGGCCGACGTCGCCGCTCGGGAGGCGGCCGTCGACTACCAGACCATCAAGCAGGCGTCCGCGCAGGCCCGGCCGCCGCGTGACGCCATGGCCGCCCTGCGCCAGCCGGGGATCGGTGTCATCGCCGAGGTCAAGCGGGCGAGCCCGTCGCGCGGGGAGTTGGCCGACATCGCCGACCCCGCCGAGTTGGCGAAGGTCTACGAGGACGGTGGCGCCCGTGTCATCAGCGTGCTCACCGAGGAGCGCCGCTTCCGCGGTTCGCTGGCCGACCTCGACGCGGTGCGCGCGGCAGTCGACCTGCCGGTTCTGCGCAAGGACTTCATCGTCGGCCCGTACCAGATCCACGAGGCCCGCGCCCATGGCGCGGACCTGATCCTGCTGATCGTCGCGGCGCTGGAGCAGAACGTCCTCGAGTCGTTGCTCGACCGCACCGAATCGCTGGGGATGACCGCCCTCGTGGAGGCCCACACCGAGGAAGAGGCGGACCGGGCGCTGGCTGCCGGTGCGAAAGTGGTGGGCATCAACGCACGCAACCTCAAGACCCTCGAGGTGGATCGCGACGCGTTCGCGCGCATCGCCCCGGGTCTGCCCACCGAGGTCATCAAGGTCGCCGAATCGGGCGTCCGCGGCACTGCGGACCTGCTCGCCTACGCCGGTGCGGGCGCGGATGCCGTCCTCGTCGGCGAGGGCCTGGTCACCAGCGGCGACCCGCGCGCCGCCGTTGCCGAGCTCGTGACCGCCGGTACGCATCCGTCATGCCCGAAGCCCGCCCGTTAGGGAGGGCCGACACCGTGACCGATTCCTCCACACCGAACTCTGCGACGTATCCGCCCGCCAGTGCGGGCGTCGCCACCCGCACCGGCTTCGAGCCCGATGCGGGCGGGCATTTCGGCGTCTACGGTGGCCGGCACGTCCCCGAGGCGCTGATGGCCGTCATCGACGAAGTCACCGCGACCTACGAGAAGATGCGCACCGACGACAGCTACCTCGGTGAGCTCGATCGGCTACAGCGCGACTACACCGGCCGGCCGTCACCGCTCTACGAGGCCACCCGACTGCGCGAGGACGCCGGCGGGGCCAGGATCTTCCTCAAGCGCGAGGACCTCAACCACACCGGCTCGCACAAGATCAACAACGTGCTGGGACAGGCGCTGCTCGCGGCGCGCATGGGTAAGACCCGTGTCATCGCCGAGACCGGAGCCGGACAGCACGGCGTCGCGACGGCGACGGCGTGTGCGCTCCTCGGCCTGGAGTGCCTGATCTACATGGGCCGCGTCGACACTGAGCGCCAAGCGCTCAACGTCGCCCGCATGCGCCTGCTCGGCGCCGAGGTCGTGGCCGTCGAGACCGGTTCGGCGACGCTGAAAGACGCGATCAACGAGGCGCTGCGCGACTGGGTCACCAACGCCCACAACACGTACTACTGCTTCGGCACCGCCGCGGGGCCGCACCCGTTCCCGATGATGGTGCGCGACCTGCAGCGCGTCGTCGGGATGGAAGCGCGCGCGCAGATCCTGGAGCAGGCCGGACGACTGCCGGACGCGGTGACCGCGTGCGTCGGTGGCGGCTCCAATGCGATCGGGATCTTCCACCCCTTCCTCGACGACGAGGGCGTGCGGTTGGTCGGCTTCGAGGCCGCCGGCGACGGCGTGGAGACCGGCCGGCACGCGGCGACGTTCACCGGGGGTAGTCCGGGCGCCTTCCAGGGCGCATACTCCTACCTCCTGCAGGACGAGGACGGTCAAACCATCGAGTCGCACTCGATCTCGGCAGGCCTGGATTATCCCGGCGTCGGGCCTGAGCACGCCTACCTGAAAGACATCGGCCGCGCGGAATACCGCCCCGTCACCGATACCGAGGCGATGGAGGCGCTGCGGCTGCTGTCGCACCGGGAGGGCATCATCCCGGCGATCGAGTCTGCACACGCGGTAGCCGGGGCACTGACGCTCGGGCGAGAGCTGGGCGATGGGTCGATCATCGTCGTGAATCTGTCCGGTCGAGGCGACAAGGACGTCGACACGGCGGCTCGTTGGTTCGGCCTGTTCGACACGCCGCCGTCGGAGTTCGAGTACGCCGCCCGACTCGCCGAAGAGCAGCAGGGGAGCGGTCGATGACCACGACAGCACCGGCATCGCGGCTGCACGACACGTTCGCCGCCTGCCGCGCCGAGGATCGGGCCGCCCTGATCGGCTACCTGCCCGTCGGTTATCCGTCGGTTGACGACTCGATCACGACGATGCGAACCATGGTCGAAGCCGGTTGCGACATCGTCGAGGTCGGCATCCCGTACTCCGACCCGGTCATGGACGGTCCCACCATCGCCAAGGCCACCCAGAAGGCGCTCGCCGACGGGAGTCGGGTGCGCGACGTCTTCCCCGCCGTGCAGGCGGTCGCCGACGCCGGCGCCAAGCCCGTGGTGATGGTGTATTGGAACCTGGTCTTGCGCTACGGCGTGGATGCCTTTGCCCGCGATCTCGCAGCAGCAGGTGGACTCGGCATCATCACCCCGAATCTGATCCCCGACGAGGGTGCAGAGTGGGAGGCGGCTTCGGACGCCCACGGCCTGGACCGTATCTATCTCGTCGCACCGTCGTCGACGCCGGAGCGGCTGGCGATGACGCTGGAGCACTGCCGTGGGTTCGTCTACGCATCGTCGACGATGGGCGTCACCGGTGCGCGTGACGCAGTATCGGACCTCGCACCGGAGCTGTGCCGCCGGATCCGTGAAGTCTCCGACATTCCGATCGGCGTGGGCCTCGGTGTCCGCAGTGGCGCGCAGGCCGCGGAGATCGCCGGGTATGCCGACGGTGTGATCGTCGGGTCGGCCATCGTGTCGGCGGCCGACGAGGGCCAAGCGGCCGTCGGGGCGCTGATCGGCGAGCTCGCCGCAGGCGTGCGCGGCGACTTCTGAACGGCTCACGCTGACGCCGGAGGCCGTCGGTTAGTGTTGGGCACGTGAATTCCACGCAGGTCCTCGCCTACATCCCGAGTCCGCCGCAAGGTGTTTGGCAACTCGGCCCCGTCTCGATCCGCGCCTATGCGCTGTGCATCGTCGCCGGCATCATCGTCGCCCTGTGGTGGGGCTCGCGGCGGTGGATCGCGCGCGGCGGCCAGCCCGGCGAGGTCCTCGACGTGGCCCTGTGGGCGGTGCCGTTCGGCTTGATCGGCGGACGGGCGTACCACGTCCTGACCGATTGGCGGTACTACTTCACCGACCTCGGCGACACGCTCAACCCGCCGCGCGGCCCGATCGACGCGCTGAAGGTGTGGGAGGGCGGCCTCGGGATTTGGGGGGCGGTGGCCCTCGGCGGCGTCGGTGCATGGATCGCGTGCCGCCGCTACGGGATCAAGCTCCCCGCATTCGGTGACGCCATCGCGCCCCCCATCCTGTTGGCCCAGGCCATCGGGCGGGTTGGCAACTACTTCAACCAAGAGGTCTACGGTCGTCCGACCGATCTGCCCTGGGGCCTGGAGATCTTCCGTCGCGTGCCCGACAACCTGACCGGTGTCTCGACCGGTGAACGCATCGCCATCGTGCACCCGACGTTCCTCTACGAGGCGCTGTGGAACGTGTTCGTGGTGCTGTTGCTCGTCGCCGTCGACCGCTACTTCCGGGTCGGTCACGGGCGGCTGTTCGCGCTCTACGTCATGGGTTACTGCGCCGGGCGTTTCGTCATCGAGCTGCTGCGTGACGACGCGGCGTCCGAACCCTTCGGTATGGGGATCCGGGTGAACTCGATCGTGGCGGTCGTCGTGTTCGCCTGCGCGCTCGCCTATTTCCTGGCGGCGCCGCGCGGGCGGGAGCTGGGCCTGTCTATGTATCGTCCCGCGCGTGCCGACGAGTTGGCCGCCGAGGGCAAGGTCGGCTATATCGACCCGTGGGCCGACGACGATGCCGACGCACCGAGCGAGCCCGAAATCACGTCGACTGAGCCTGCGGTGCCTGAGGCCGATGAGCTGGAAGACTTGGAAACCCAGGAGGACGGTGCCCCCGAGGCGGAAGCCGACCGGGTGGAGGCGGCTGAGCTCGACGAGGAGGCGGCCGACGACGCCGAGGCCATCGACGAGGCCCAGGCCCAGGCCGACGCCGAGGAGCCGGACTCGCCGAGCGAGCCCGCTATCAAGCCGAGCGAGCCCAAAATCGCGCCGAGCGAGCCCAAAATCACGCCGAGCGAGCCCAAGATCGCGGCGACCGAGCCTGCGGTGCCTGAGGCCGATGAGCTGGAAGACTTGGAAACCCAGGAGGACGGTGCCGCCGAGGCTGAGGCCGACCGGGTGGAGGCGGCCGAGCTCGACGAGGAGGCGGCCGACGACGCCGAGGCCATCGACGAGGCCCAGGCCCAGGCCGACGCCGAAGCACCGGTCAGCGAACCCGACGATGCTCCAGAGGCGGCCGCCGACGCCGACGAGTCGCGTGTCATCCGCGTCAGCAGAGTGATGACCGCGCCGGCCTCGGCGATCTTCGCCCTCATCGCCGATCCCTCTGCGCAGCCGCGGTTCGACGGCAACGAGAACCTGCAGGAAGCCGCGGAGGGCCAGCGGGTCACCGCGGTCGGCGAGAAGTTTCTGATGACCAATACGAGCGGACGTGTCCGTGAGAACACGGTCGTCGAGTTCGTCGAGGACCGTCTCATCGCCTGGAAACCATCCGAAGTCGGCAAGACCCCGCCCGGTCACCTGTGGCGGTGGGAACTGGATCCGATCGACGACGACACGACCAACGTCGCCCACATCTATGACTGGACCGGCCTGGACCCCGACGACGAGAAGCGCAATGAGCGCGCACGGTCGACGACCAGCGCGTCGCTGCTGGCGTCGGTCAACCGGCTCGCCGAACTCGTCGAGAACGAGCCGGCAGCCGAGGCCGAGTCGGAAACCGAATCCGATGAGCCCGACGGCCCCGAAGACAACGACGGGGATCGGCCCAACATCGTGCGGCGCACCGACGGATAACGGCACCGTCGATGACCGGCGTGTGAATCGTGTGTGACACCTCGTCGCACGATGCCCGCATCGGTGGGGCGGGAAGCCCGGCAAGGGCTACGCTGGCTCGGGTGAACCGTCGAACGAAGATCGTCTGCACCATGGGCCCGGCCACCTCCTCGGTCGAGAAGATTCGGGAGCTGGTGGACGCCGGTTTGGACGTCGCGCGGCTGAACTTCAGCCACGGGACCCACGACGACCACGCGCAGATGTTCGGTTGCGTACGCGAAGTGGCGGCGGAGACCGGCAAGGCCGTGGGCATCCTCGCGGACCTGCAGGGCCCGAAGATCCGTCTGGGCGTCTTCGGCGACGGCCCCGTGGTGTGGGATACCGGCGAGACCGTCCGGATCACCGTCGACGACGTCGTCGGCAACCATGACCGTGTCGGGACGACCTACGCCCAGCTGGCGCGCGATGCGCAGGTCGGCGACCGGCTGCTTGTCGACGACGGCAAGGTCGGCCTCGTGGTCACCGGCATCGAGGGCAACGACGTCGTCTGCATGGTCACCGAGGGTGGGCCGGTCAGTAACCACAAGGGCTTGTCGATGCCCGGGATGAACGTGTCGGTTCCGGCGCTGTCGGAGAAGGACATCGACGACCTCGAGTTCGCGCTCGGCCTGGGCGTCGACCTGGTGGCGCTGTCCTTCGTGCGCAGCCCGTCCGACGTCGAGTTGGTCCACGAGGTGATGGACCGTGTCGGTCGCCGCGTCCCGGTGATCGCCAAGTTGGAGAAGCCGGAGGCGATCGAGAACCTCGAGGCCGTCGTCCTGGCTTTCGACGCGATCATGGTCGCCCGCGGCGACCTCGGCGTCGAATTGCCGCTGGAGGAGGTTCCGCTCGTGCAGAAGCGGGCGATCCAGATGGCCCGCGAGAACGCCAGGCCGGTGATCGTGGCGACCCAGATGCTCGAGTCGATGATCGAGAACTCCCGGCCGACACGGGCCGAGGCGTCCGACGTGGCCAACGCGGTGCTCGACGGCGCCGACGCGGTGATGCTCTCCGGCGAGACCTCGGTGGGTAAGTTCCCCGTACAGGCGGTGGCGACGATGAACCGGATCTGTGTGGCGGTCGAATCCGGCTCGCGGTCGGTGCCGCCGCTCGACCATCTGCCACGCACCCGTCGCGGCGTGATCTCCTACGCCGCGCGCGACATCGGTGAGCGCTTGTCGGTGAAGGCGCTGGTGGCCTTCACCCAGTCGGGCGACACCGTCCGGCGGTTGGCGCGGCTGCACTCACCGTTGCCGCTCCTCGCGTTCACGCCGATCCCGGCGATCCGCAACCAGCTCGCGGTGAGCTGGGGGACCGAGACGTTCATCGTCGACCGGGTCAACAACACCGACGAGATGATCGACGAGGTGGACCGCATTCTGATCGAGCGCGGCCACATGGAACTCGGCGAGGTCGTGGTCATCGTCGCCGGTGCGCCACCGGCCACCGTCGGTTCGACCAACTTCATCCACGTCCACCGAATCGGCGAGCAAGACCACTGAGGCGCCGTGTCGCGGACCGCTACCCGCTGGTCGCGACGTAGATCGCGCGCGTGGCTACGTCACCGAGGGTGATGGCGGGCTCCACGTCGTCGACGGTGATGGTCGTCGTGCCGGCGAAAGGCCGTTTGTCGGCGATGCGCACCAACCGGTCCAGCGTGATGCCGACTTCGTCGAAGTAGCGCAGCATCGCCGGGTCGGTGTCGGAGATCCGGGCGATGACGCCGGTCTCACCGTCGCGCATGTCGGCCAGCAGACACACCTGGGGGCTGGCGATCTCGCCGTCGGGGGAGGGGATCGGGTCGCCGTGAGGGTCGCGGCTCGGGTGCCCGAGCTTGGCGTCGATCCGGTTCATGAGCCGATCGCTGACGGCGTGCTCGAGCACCTCCGCCTCGTCGTGGACCTCGTCCCAGCCGTAACCGAGCTCGGACACCAGATATGTTTCGAGCAGCCGGTGCCGGCGGACCATGGCCACCGCCGCGCGCCGACCGACATCGGTGAGGGTGATCGCGCCGTACTTCTCGTGTTCGACCAGGCCCTGCTCGGCGAGTTTGCGGATGCCTTCGGACGCAGTCGACGGCGAGACCTCGAGCTTCTCGGCGATCATCGACGTCGTCACCTTGACGTCGCCCCACTCCCGTGCGGTCCAGATGACTTTCAGGTAGTCCTGGGCGACCGAGGACAACTCGGACGGTTCGCTCGGGCGTGGCATGACGTTCAGTCTAGTGATGCCGCGCCGCCGTTTCCTGCTTCGCGACGACGAGTAAGGTGAGCGGCGTGTTGCGATGGAGAGGTCTCGATGACATCCCCGCTGATTGGGGGCGGTGTGTGGTCACGATCGGCGTGTTCGACGGGGTACACCGCGGGCATGTGCAACTGATCAAGGCGGCGACGACGGCGGCTGCGCAGCGGGGCCTGCCGTCGGTGCTCATGACGTTCGACCCGCACCCCGCCGAGGTGGTGCGCCCAGGCACCCACCCGCCGCAGCTGACCACGCTGGCGCGTCGCGCCGAACTGGCGCAGGAACTGGGCATCGATGTCTTCTGCGTCATGCCGTTCACCCCGGCGCTCGCATCGCGATCACCAAAGGATTTCGCCCACGGGGTCCTCGTGGAGACCCTGCACGCCGCCGAGGTGGTAGTGGGCGACAACTTCACCTTCGGCCACAAGGCTGCGGGTGACGTCGCCAAATTGCGTGAGTTCGGGAAACGCTTCGGGTTCGAGGTGCAGGCGATCTCCCTGTTCGGCGAGCACGCGGTCACCTTCTCGTCGACCTACATCCGCTCCTGCGTCGCCGCCGGTGATGTCAGTTCGGCCGCCGAAGCGCTGGGCCGTCCCCACCGCGTCGAGGGCGTCGTGGTCCGCGGCGATGGTCGCGGACGCGAGTTGGGGTTTCCGACAGCCAACGTGGCACCGCCGATGTACGCCGCGATCCCGGCCGACGGCGTCTACGCCTGCTGGTTTACGGTGATCGGGCCCGGTGCCACGGTGGGCCAGGTCGAGCACGGCAAGCGCTATCAGGCGGCGGTGTCGGTGGGTACCAACCCGACGTTCTCAGGCCGCGCGCGCACCGTCGAGGCATTTGTGCTCGATGCGAAGGCCGACCTGTACGGCCAGTACGTCGCGGTCGATTTCGTGGAGCGCATCCGGCCGATGGAGCGTTTCGACTCCATCGACGGCCTGGTCAAGGCGATTGCCGACGACGTGGACCGCTCCCGCGCGATTCTCGCACGCGACGCTCAGGCGTAGCCCGTTGTCGAGCATCACGCGCGTCGGTTCGTCGAACGCGATAGCTGGCATCCTGGCGATCATCGGCGGACTCGTCGTCGTGGTGACCAGCGTCGTTCCGTGGGCGGACCTGTCCGAAATCGGCCTCGATCCCATCCGACCGTCGGGGATCGGCGTGGCCTACCTCCACCGTTCGGTCTACCTCGGATTGGGGTGGGTGACCCTGCTCCTGGGGATCGTCATCGCCGGATGCGGCGTTGCGGCGGTGATCGGTAAGGGGCTCGTCTTGCCGTCTCTGTCGACCGCGGCTGGTGCGGCGGCTGCGGTGGTGTTGATCTCCGGTTCGGTGTGCTTGTGGCCGATGCGTCTCACGATCAATGCGACGGAGCTGGGGTTCCCCGATGCCGATCCGACAATGGGCAGCCCGACACCGTGGATCATCCTCATGCTGGCGTGCGGGTTGCTCGTCGCGATCACCGGACTGGTGGGCGTGGTCCGGGCCGAAGACGACGCTCGGGTGCTGTGGGCGGTGGCCGCGGTCGGCGTGGGTGCCGTACTCGGCGTCGGGATGGTCGGCCTGGCCTGGTGGTGGTTCGGGCCGGGCGCTGCAGCCGGCTGATGACGGTGGATTTGGGCTCCGACCTGCGGCGCTGGTAGATTGGCCCGTCGGTGCTGCTGCGGTCCGTGGCGGCGCACCTCCCGTGCAGATGGAGCTTTCGGATTCGTCCGTGGTCTCGGTGGCGGGATCTTTGGAACACGGTACTGAAATGAAGGAGTTCAGCCATGTCGCTGACCGCTGCTGAGAAGAAGTCCATCCTGACCGAGTACGGCCTGCACGAGACCGATACAGGTTCGCCGGAGGCGCAGGTCGCACTGCTGACCAAGCGCATCCAGGACCTCACCGAGCACCTGAAGAAGCACAAGCACGACCACCACAGCCGTCGTGGTCTGCTGCTGCTCGTCGGTCGCCGCCGTCGCCTGCTCAAGTACGTCGCCAGCGTCGACGTCGAGCGCTACCGCTCGCTGATCGAGCGTCTCGGCCTGCGCCGCTGAGCGTCTAATCCGTCTATCCGGCCCGCACCACATCTGGTGCGGGCCGGATTGTTTTCCGACTCGTGATGTTTTCGGGGCGAACCGCCTACCGTGGGATGTGACATCCATTAGGTGGGATGTAACATCCGTTAGCGCAATAGCAGGAGGCCTCATGCGCGACTTGACCAAGTTCTACATCGACGGTGCCTGGGTAGAGCCCGACGATCTGACCGTGATCGACGTGATCAACCCGGCAACGGAGAAGGCGGCCGGCCAGGTGGCCCTGGGCAACGCCGCCGACGTCGACAAGGCGGTTGCGGCCGCCCGCCGGGCGTTCGATTCGTGGAGCCAGACCAGCGTGGCGGACCGCATCGCGGTGATCAACAACCTGGTAGCCGCCTACTCGGCGCGGATGGACGATCTCTCCGTCGCCGTCACCGAGGAGATGGGTGCGCCGACGTTCGTCGCCAGCAATGTCCACGTGCCGCTCGGTCTGGCGCACCTGGCCACGGCGGCGACCGCCTTGGAGACCTTCGTCTTCGCCGAGGATCGGGGGACCTCGCGCATCGTGAAGGAACCGATCGGCGTCTGCGCCCTGATCACCCCGTGGAACTGGCCGCTCAACCAGGTCCTCTGCAAGATCGCGCCAGCGCTCGCCGCAGGCTGCACGATGGTGCTCAAGCCGTCGGAGGTCGCGCCCTTCAGCGCCGCCATCGTCGCTGAGATCTTCGACGCGGCCGGGGTGCCGCCCGGTGTGTTCAACCTCGTCAACGGTGATGGTCCGGGCGTGGGTGCCGCGCTGTCGGCCCATCCCGACGTCGACATGGTCTCGTTCACCGGCAGCACACGTGCGGGCATCGAGGTCGCCAAGGCCGCCGCGCCGACGGTCAAGCGAGTTGCGCAGGAACTCGGTGGCAAGAGCCCCAACATCGTCCTCGACGACGATTCGTTCGCCGCCAATGTCGCCGGTGGGGTGGGCGCCGTCATGCTGAACTCCGGCCAGACGTGTACCGCACCGACGCGGATGCTGGTGCCGGCCGCGCGGATGGACGAGGCCATCGAGGCGGTACGGGCGCTCGAGCCGACGCTGGTCGTCGGTGATCCGACCGGGGAGGTCCGGCTCGGGCCCGTCGTCTCGGAGGCGCAGTTCGACAAGATCCAGACCTTGATCCAGTCAGGCCTGGAGTCTGGTGCGACGCTCGTCATCGGTGGCGCTGGGCGTCCCGACGGCCTGCCCGTCGGGTACTACGTGAAGCCGACCGTGTTCGCCAACGTCACCAACGACATGGAGATCGCCCGCACCGAGATCTTCGGCCCGGTGCTGGTGATCCTCGGGTACTCCGACCTCGACGAGGCGATCGACATCGCCAACGACACCGACTACGGCTTGGCCGGATACGTCGCCGGTGAAGACCTCGACACCGTACGCAAGGTGGCATCGCGGATCCGTGCGGGCCAGATCGGCATCAACGGGGCACCGCCGGACACGTCCTCGCCGTTCGGCGGCTACAAGCAGAGCGGCAACGGGCGCGAGTGGGGCGACTACGCCTTCAACGAGTTCCTCGAGGTCAAGACGCTCCTGGGATTCGGGGCCTGAGCAACACGGCGTGCTGATCTCTAAGGCGATCGCCGAGCAGATCCGCGCGGGCACGGTCACCACGCAGTACCGCCGCTGGGAGGCGCCACGCGTCAAGGTTGGCGGCACCCAGCTGACCCCGGCCGGGCTGGTGCGGTTCACCCGCGTCGCTCGCGTCAACGATGTGGGGAAGCTGACCGACCGTGCCGCGCGGGCCGCGGGGATGCGCAACGCCGATGCGTTGCGCAAGGCGCTGACTCCGCGCCCCGGCCGCGATCCGGGCGAGCGCGGCTCGCGCGGCGGTGAGCACGTCTACCGCATCAACCTGCAGTGGGCGGGCGAGGACCCGCGGCTCGCGCTGCGGGAGGAACTGCCCGACGACGAGGAGTGTGCGGAGATCGCGCGGAAGACGGCCGTCCTCGACCGGCGCCTCGGTGAGGGCTGGACGCGGGAGACCCTCGAGTGGATCGAGGTGAACCCGCAGGTCGTGTCGAAGCGTCTGGCGCAGTTGCGCGGCGTCGAGTTGGCGCCGATGAAGACCGACATCCGCAAGCTGAAAGGCCTCGGCCTGACGATCAGCCACGACGTCGGTTACGAGCTCTCGCCGCGTGGGGCTAAGTTCCTCGAATGGCTGCGGGCAGCTCGTCCAGCGAGTCGATGATTGTGGCGCGTTTGGCCTCGGGGCGCAGCGCGTGCAGGTGGCCCCACGGGCCGCGGCGGATGAGGATAGGGCGCATTCCGGCGTCGGCGGCCGGCAGGACGTCGTTGTCGGTGCGGTCCCCGACGTAGGCGATGTTGCGCGCGGGGAACCCGGCGAGATCCGCGACGGCGGCGAAGAACTCCGGTGCGGGCTTCTCGTAAACTAGCTCGGCAGAGTTGCGGATCTCGTCGACGGGTAGGTCCATCGCGCGCAGCGCGGCCAGCGCCTCGCGCGGTTGGTTGCCCGCGACGATGAGCCGCAGGTTGAGCTCGCGCAAAGCTGTGAGTGCGCGGCGGACGTCGGGGTAGAGGTCGTCGGCGTCGAAGGTGTTGCGCAGACCAGTCGGGTCTTCGGCGGCCCAGGCCGCTTCCTCGGCTGCGACGTCGAATCCGGGCCGGATGGTCTCGAACGCCGCCTCCACCGGCTGGTCGGTGGCGGCGCACGCGCCGACCAGGCCCAGCATGGTCAGAGGGGTGACACCGAGCCGGTGGGCCCACTGCGTCCAGATCCGCGTCTCGTCGATCAGCGTTTCGCCGACGTCGAACACGACGGCACGGATGGCTGGTGGGGGAGTCACGCGCCGTCCTTGTGGCGACGGCGGGCGCGCAGATCGCGGGCGGCGAAAACGCCGAAGCCGACGAGCAGCACGCCAGCGGTCGCGATGGTCACTGGATGGCGGTCGAGGATGAGCGCAACAACGGGGAGTACCAGGCCGACCCCATAGAAAAGCAGATTCGCGACGATCGTGCGGAACCGCCCGTCGCCGACGGGAATCATCACCATGGAATCGATGGTAGCCACCGGCGACCGGTGGGCGATCAGCGCCAGCCCAGCGCCGGGGCGACGTGGGTCAGGATCGACTCGATGACGTGGGCGTTGTAGTCGACGCCGAGCTGGTTGGGCACGGTCAGCAGCAGCGTGTCCGCGGCGGCGATGGCCTCGTCCTCGCGCAACTCCTCGATCAGCTTGTCCGGTTCGGCGGCGTAGCTGCGGCCGAACCGCGCGGTGGAGTTGTCGATGATCCCGACTTGGTCGGTGTCGTCGCCGCGCATGCCGAAGTAGGCGTGGTCGAGGTCATTGACCAGGGCGAAGATGCTGCGGCTCACCGAGACCCGCGGCTCGCGGTCGTGACCGGCCTCGCGCCAGGCGTCACGGAACCGCTGGATCTGCTCGGCCTGCAGCTGGTGGAACGGCACACCGGTGTCCTCGGTGAGCAACGTCGAGCTCATCAGGTTCATGCCGTGGCGTGCCGTCCACTCGGCCGTGGCGCGGGTGCCAGCGCCCCACCATATGCGGTCGCGCAGGCCGGGGGACTGGGGTTCGATGCCCAGGAGCCCGGGCGGGTTGGGGAACATCGGCCGCGGGTTGGGCTCGGCGAACCGGGTGCCTTCGATCGCCGTCAGGAAGACCGCGGCGTGCTCGCGCGCCATGTCGGCGTCGGAGGAGTCCTCGTCGGGCACGTGCCCGAAGTACTTGTAGCCCTCGATCACCTGCTCGGGAGATCCGCGGCTGATGCCCAACTGCAGGCGCCCGCCGGCCAGCAGGTCCGCCGCCCCGGCGTCTTCGGCCATGTACAGCGGGTTTTCGTAGCGCATGTCGATGACGCCGGTGCCGATCTCGATGCGGTCGGTCTTGGCGCCGATCGCGGCAAGCAGCGGGAACGGCGAGCCCAACTGCTGCGCGAAGTGGTGCACGCGGAAGTAGGCGCCGTCGGCGCCGAGTTCCTCGGCCGCAACAGCCAGATCGACTGATTGCAGCAGCGCATCTGCACCGGAGCGGACATGCGAGCCGCGTCCCTGCGACCAGTGGCCGAAGGAAAGGAATCCGATCTTCTTCATGTCTCGTTAACCGGACTACAGTCCGATTAATTCCCTGACGGCACGCGGTGCGACGTCGGACAATGGTTTCGCCGACGCTGGGTGATAAACTGCTGGACGGAACATCGCATGATGTCGATGTTGCCCCAACTGTTGGACCCAACGAGTCAGATCGGTCCTCGGTAGTGGCCGCCGGAACGAGCGGATCCATCCCCATTCCGGCTGCTTCGATCGAAGGCCGTCTGCACAGCATGCGACGCATGCACCGTCCGGCAATTCGAGGCGATCTCGCATCCTGTCTTGTCTCCCGACACCGTGCCCTGCGCATCCCGCGCTGCAAACGGTGTCGTCACGCATATCCAACGGCGTGGCCATAGGGCGCGCCGCATTGAAGGGAAACACCCCACCGCATGTCTGACAATATCGACGTCTACGAAGACGACGTCACTGAAGCCACCGCCGTCATCGACAACGGCAGCTTCGGCACCCGCACCATCCGCTTTGAGACCGGCCGCCTCGCCCAGCAGGCCGCCGGCGCCGTCGTCGCCTACCTCGACGACGAGACCATGATCCTGTCGACGACCACCGCGTCGAAGGCGCCGAAGGACCACTTCGACTTCTTCCCGCTCACCGTCGACGTCGAGGAGCGCATGTACGCCGCGGGCCGCATCCCCGGCTCGTTCTTCCGCCGCGAGGGCCGCCCGTCGACCGACGCGATCCTGACCTGCCGCCTCATCGACCGCCCGTTGCGCCCGACCTTCGTCGACGGCCTGCGCAACGAGATCCAGGTCATCGAGACGATCCTCTCGCTCAACCCCAACGACCTCTACGACGTCGTCGCGATCAACGCCGCATCGGCGTCGACGCAGATCGCCGGCCTGCCGTTCTCCGGCCCGGTCGGTGGCGTCCGCGTCGCGCTCATCCCCACCGACGAGAACAAGGCCGGCCAGTGGGTCGCGTTCCCGACCGTCGAGCAGCTCTCCGGCGCCGTGTTCAACATGGTCGTCGCGGGGCGGATCGCCTCGGGTGAGGGCGACAACGCCGACGTCGCGATCATGATGGTCGAGGCCGAGGCCACCGACAACGTGCTCGAGCTCATCGCCGGTGGCGCGCAGGCGCCCACCGAGGAGATCGTCGCCGAGGGCCTCGAGGCCGCCAAGCCGTTCATCGCCCGGCTCTGCGAGGCGCAGAAGCGCCTCGCCGAGGCCGCCGCGAAGGAGACCGGCGAGTTCCCGCTGTTCCCGCCGTACGAGGCCGACGTGTTCGAGGCCGTGCAAGGCGCGGCGTCGGAGAAGCTGTCGCAGGTACTGACCATCGCCGGCAAGCAGGAGCGCGACGACAAGACCGACGAGCTCAAGGCGGAACTGCTCGCCGAGCTCGGCCCGAAGTTCGAGGGCCGCGAGAAGGAGATCGGCGCCGCGTACCGCTCGCTGACCAAGAAGCTCGTTCGCCAGCGCATCCTCACCGACCACTTCCGCATCGACGGCCGTGGCATCACCGACATCCGGTCGCTCTCGGCCGAGGTCGCGGTCATCCCGCGGGCCCACGGCAGCTCCCTGTTCGAGCGCGGCGAGACCCAGATCATGGGTGTCACCACGCTGGACATGATCAAGATGGCCCAGCAGATCGACTCGCTGGGCCCCGAGAAGTCCAAGCGCTACATGCACCACTACAACTTCCCGCCGTACTCGACCGGCGAGACCGGTCGCGTCGGGTCGCCCAAGCGCCGCGAGATCGGCCACGGCGCCCTCGCCGAGCGCGCCCTGGTGCCGGTGCTGCCCAGCGTTGAGGAGTTCCCGTACTCGATCCGTCAGGTGTCCGAGGCCCTCGGCTCCAACGGCTCGACCTCGATGGGCTCGGTCTGTGCGTCGACGATGTCGCTGCTCAACGCCGGTGTCCCGCTGAAGGCGCCGGTCGCCGGCATCGCGATGGGCCTGGTTTCCGACGAGGTGACCATCGACGGCAAGTCCGAGACCCGCTACGTGGCGCTGACCGACATCCTCGGCGCCGAGGATGCCTACGGCGACATGGACTTCAAGGTCGCCGGTACGTCGGAGTTCGTG
>DLKD01000046.1 GCA_002477755.1 Gordonia sp. UBA7599 | reverse complement strand
CTCGCGCCGGAGGCCAGTGCCGAGACAACCGCGCGGACCCCCAAGGGGGTTAAGCGCCGCAAACTGCCGCGCGATGCGAAGCAGGCCCGCCTGACGCTGAATCTCCCCGCCCCGCAGTTGGTCGAAAAACTGGTGCTGCGTGCACCGCGCGGGTACCCGGCGGCGCCCACCGAGGTGGCCGTCGACCTCGGCACCGGCGAGCAGATCCGTCGCGTCGGGCCCGACGGGGTCGTGCCGCTCGATCCCGCTGTCACCGACCGCATCGTTCTCACCGTCCGCCGCGCTGCCGATCTCATCAATGTCAACGATCTGGGCTTCGCCCGGCCTGCGCCGGTGGGCATCAGCGAGGTCGGGATCGTCCCCGCCGCTCCGATGCCCGTGCGCGACGACGCCATGCCGGTGGTGCTCGGATGCGACGCCGGGATGTCGCTGAGCGTCTCTGGGCAGGTCGTGCCGTTGCGCGCGGAGACGACGGTCGGCGCGCTGCGCGCGGGTGCCCCGGTGACCGCGGTCCCCTGCGGTCCGATCCACCTCGCGAGCGGCGAGCAGGAACTCACGGTCAATCCGAGCGGTGCCTTCTCCGTCAACCGAGTGCAGGTGCGCACCGATCGGTGGTCGAGTGCGCCGGCAAGCGAAGCGAGCCAGCGTGTATCGAGACCTACCACCCTCCGCTGGGACGCCACCCACCGCGAGGCGAAGGTCGACGCTGCACCGTCAACCCGCGTCCTCGTCATCCCCGAGAGCACCAACCCCGGATGGAAGGCCCGCCTCGACGGCACCGACCTGCAGCCGCTCACCGTCAACGGCTGGCAGCAGGGCTGGATCATCCCCGCCGGCACAAGCGGCACCGTCGCGCTCACCTATCCCCTCGACGGCCCTTACCGCTGGTCGCTCGGGTTGGGCTTGGCGGTGCTGGCCGTCGTGCTTGCGCTGGCCTTCGGAGGCGCACGATGGTCTCGATACGAATCCTCGCCTAGCGGCTTGGATCCACTCGACCACAGAAATAGCCCGACCGTTCTCGGCGCCGTCGCCTTTCTCGGCGCTTCTTGGCTGTTGGCGGGCTGGTGGGGATTGGCGTTGTCGACGGTGGTCGGCGCCGGAATGTGGCGGTGGACCACACGGAAGGACCAAGACCGTTACGGCGGCGCCCCCGTCGTCGCGGCGTTCACCCTGTTCTTCGCAGCAACGTGCGGTCTGGCCGCCGGACCGTGGAAGTCGCCGACCGGCTACAACGGCTTCGACTGGTGGGTGCAGGCCCTCGCACTGGCTGCGGTCGCCGTCACGATGTGGCGCTCGATTCTCCACCGAAACCTGTCGACCTAGCGACCGCAGGGGGAATTCCGCCCTCGGAGTGCCGCTCCTCGACAGGATTCAGGGTGCTCCCGCTCCGACCCACCGCCCAACGCCGCACCGGGTCCTCCACGAACGCGTAGCTCGCCGCCGCAATACCCACCGACAGCACGACCGTGATCACCCACACCAACACGAACGAACCACTGAACGGGATTATCCCGAACAACCCGAACACCACCGACAGCACCGCCACGTGCCAGATGAAGATGCCGTAAGACCAGCGCCCCAGCGTCGTCATCACCGACGATGCCAAGAATCGGAACGGACCATCGCCCAAAGCAAGGGGCGCCAGGATCGCGAACGCGCCGATCGCGCCGAGCAGGATCTTCGTCGCAAACCCCAGCGCGCTCAGCTCGCCCATCCCGACCGGGCCGGCCAAGGGCGTGCACGCCAAGCCGTACGCGAGCACGAACACCGCCAACATCAGCGGACGGTTCTCCGACCACCGGCACAGCGCGACCAGCGGCGCGGGCAACGGCACAACCGATGCACCGCTGCCGGCGCCGACATCACCCGAACCACTCCCGACAGCCCTCCGCCAAACCGTCAGCTCCGCCAGCAGCAACCCCGCGACGAACCACGGCAGGTGCCCGATCAACCAGTTCTGCGCCTCCACACCGTCGGGTGCGGGGATGTGTGCGGCGATCGGCCCCCACAGCAGACCAACCACTCCAAAGCCCAGCACCCCGACCACCCGCCACCGCGCACGATCCCCACGTAGCGACACCAACGACCACGCCAACACCGGTAGCAACGCGTAGAACAGCACCTCCACCGACAAGCTCCACATCTGGGTCAACCCCGCGGTCAACGACAACGGGACGAAGACCTGCGTCAGAGTCAGATTCGCCAACCACACCACCGGGTCGGACGTCCGAGCCTCCGGCAACAGCAGCAGCACCACGACGACCACCACCGTGTACGCCGGCCAGATCCGCCAGAACCGGTGCCGCACATAGCGGATCAATCCCGGCTCCGGCGCCAAGGCCCACGCGGCCAGCGCATGCGGCTGCCACAGCAGGAAGCCCGACAGTGCGAAGAACAATGCGACGGCCAGATCGAGTCGCCCGAGAACCGGCCCGACCACCGGCCACCCGACGGCCCCGGTCTGGAACGCCACGTGCGTGGTGAGCACGCCGACCGCCGCCACCGCCCGCATGCCCTCCATCTGCGGGTAGAAGCGTCGCTCTGAAGCCCTGCTCACGACTGTCATCTCGGGCGCCAATCTACCCGCGCCACCACAACACCCCGCCCGGTACGCTCACCACCGTGTCCGACTCCGCGACCAGCCGCTGGTCCACCCGCCAGCTCCTGCCCCCGACGCTGGTCTTCCTCGCGGCACTCTTTGCGACGGTCGCGATCGCTTCGCCGACGCTCCTCGCGCCCCAACTAGCGCGCGTCTCGCTGGATACCAGTCTGGTGACCACGTCGAAGTCGACGGCCCCCGCAGCCACCTTCGACCGCTGTTCCCTCGACCGTCCTACCGCCGCCGCGACGCCCCCGCGCACCCTGATCCGCAACCAGCGTGTCGTCGTCGTCCGCCCCGCCGACCGCACGACCGCGACCCTTCAGGCTGGCACCGCGATCCGTCGTGACGCTCCTGCGAGCACCGGGTGCACCGACCCGGTCCTGTCCGCCGTCGTCGACCGCGTCACCATCAGTCGTACGACCGCCGAACCCACCGGTGAATCATCAGTCCAGACCGATTCGACGCGCCCCACCACGCTCCTTCCCGACCGCTCGGGTTTCACCTACCTGTTCGGGCCGCGCCTGCGTGCCGACGACGGTCTGCGCTTCTTCGACCCGATCACCCGCCGCACCGTCGCGCTGCAGAAGCTCGGCGACGACACCGTCGAAGGCCTGTCGATCGTGCGTCTGCGCGCCGACATCCCCGACACCAATCTCGCCACGCTCCCCGCTGCCGACCCCCGCAGCCGCATCACCAAACCCGCCGTCTGGTTCGGCTGGCCCGGCGACACCCCGATCACCGCCGACGCCCATCAAGGCGGCCGCTACACCCTCTGGGTCGACAAGCGGTCGGGTCTCATCATCGACGCGGAGATCGCCGTGCGCCGCGATTACCGCGCCGCCGACCGGTCACTGCCCGACTTCGCGGCGACCTTCCGCTACGACGCCGCGACGCGCGCCTCCCTGGCCGATGCCGCTCGCTCGCAGGCCCGTCCGGCCTGGCTCGCGGGACGAATCGTGCCGCTCGTCGCGGCGCTCGTCGCCCTGGCCGCCATCGTCGGAACATTGGTAATTCAACGTCGACGCATGTAGGTGTATCGTTGGTGTATGACTCGCACCAACATCGACATCGATGAACAAGCCTGCGAGACCGTGATGCACCGCTACCACTTCGCCACCAAGAGGGAGGCAGTGAACTTCGCGCTCCGGTCCCTCGCCGACGAGCCGCTGAGCCTCGACGAGGCCCGCGACATGCGCGGTTCCGGATGGGACGGCGACCTTGACGACATGCGCGAGGGCCGCTTCGCGTGATCCTGGTCGATTCGTCGGCATGGATCGAGTTTCTTCGCGACACCGGCAGCCCGACCTGCAATCGTGTCTCGGACCTACTTGATGGCGACATCGCCGTGTGCGACGCCATCCGCATGGAGGTGCTGGCCGGCGCGCGAGACGAGACTCACCTACACAACCTCCGTCGCCTCATCGCCCGTGCGGTCGTACTCCCGACTACCCCGGCCCACTACGACGACGCCGCGGCGCTGTACCGCGGATGCCGGAGAAGCGGCGAGACTGTCGGCAAGTTGCTCGACTGCTTGATCGCGGCGCATGCGATCAGGGAAGACATCCCCGTGCTCCACGCGGACCAAGACTTTGCGGCCATCGCGCGCCACAGCAAGCTCAGCGTCGCTCAGGTGTGAGCTCGTACCGCCCGGACGGGGGCTAGAACCGCCCGCCGACACCGATCCGGCCGGAGCTTCCCGACCCGCCGAACGATCCCGGCGAACGACCGTCGTAGCTGTACCCGTCACCCCTGCGGCTAGGGAAGCCGCCGGTGTCGATGCGACCACCGCCGAGCCCACCGCCGCCTCCACGCAGGAAGCTGTCGACGAGGATGCCGCCGAGGACCGCACCGATCGCCGACGGATCGCCACCCTGTGCCGCGGGCTGCTCGGTGCGCTGCCACGACACCACGTCGGCCTGCGCGCTCATCAACGCTTGGTCGGCGAGGGCACCCGCGCGTCGGGCCTCGTCGACGGCTTCGACTGCCTCGCCCGCGGGACGCTTCTGTGCCGAGGCGAGGAGTCGTTCCGCCTCCGCCAGCCGAGTCCGCGCCTCGGTCTGCACTGCCCCGCGCCGCGTCGCGATGAAGTCGCGGGCGGCCGACACCTTTGCCGCAGCGGCCGCGGTGCCCGTCTCCCGCAATTCGACGTTGCGCTTGCGCAGGTTGGTCGCGGCGCGCCCGCTGTCGAGCGCCTCGTCGAGTGCGGTATCGGCGTCGACGAGGGTCGTGAACGATCCCAACGGATCGGTATCGGCATTGGCCGCCGCGTACTGCAGCGCAATGTGTGCGGTCTCGACCGCCGTGTCCAGGGCTGACGAGCGGTCCAACGTTCCCGCCTGCTCGATCTCGGCCGTCACCTCGTCGATCAGCGCGGGCAGTCGGGTAGCCGCCGTCGCGATGGATCCATCGGCATTGCCGATCGCGTCGAGCAATCGGCGCGCCTGTTCGACGGCCCCCTCGGCAGCACGGATCGCGGCGACCGCCGCACCTTGGCGACCCGCGGGCTTCTCGACGGCGTCGCGGCCTGCGTCGATGTTCTCCTCGGCGAAGACGATCTGCTTTTCCGCGAGCTCGACGTTGTGCGACACCGATTTCACCCGCTCCTCGCCGTGCTTGGCGATGAGCAGCGACAGTGTCGCCTCGGCGGTCTCCGTGCGCGTCTTGAGGTCGACGACGCTGCGCGTCAGGTCGTCGAGGCGCTCCGGTGCGTTGAGCAGCAGATTGCGCATCTCGTCGAAGGCCCGGACTTGACGGTCGAGCTCACCGTCGACGTCGTGGCAGGTGGTGATGATCTGCACGAGCATCGACCGGCGCTCATCGGCACTCTCGGTGATCGCATCGTCAAGGCGCTGGCGCAGCACGAACGAGTCGGCGATCCCCTTCTGCGCCGCCTCGACGGCCTTGCGGAACGGGGCGGTCTCCTGCTCACCGAACTCGTCGACGGCCAGCGCGAGCTCGTCGGTGCTGGTGCGCACGGCGTTGTCGGTGTCGGTGAGGATTTCCTTGGACCAGTCGTCGAGCACCTCGATCGACTGGGTGGACAGCTGGTCGACGGTGAGTTCGTCGGATGCGTTGCGCAGCGAGTCGAGCCGCTCCTCGGCCTCGTGCTGACGCCGGCGCCGCGAGTACAGGTAGGCCCCACCACCGACGACGGCTGCGGTGCCGCCGACTCCGGCCGCCACGTAAGTGAGCGTGTTCGACCCGTCCAGAGCACGGTCGATCCCGTTGGCGGCGGCGATCCCCGCCTGCGCCCACTCACCCTTCTTCAGGTTCGGCTCGACGTTCTTCGCAGCAATCGAATTGACCTTGTCCTGGCCCAGTCCTTCGGGGGCCGAGAGGTAGTACCGCCGCGCGTCGGTGGCGACGGCGAGCAGCACGTCGCGGTCGGTGAACTCGCTGGCGGTGATGACCTGATTCGCCCAGTCGGCGGCAGTGCGGTTGTCGAAGGTCTTCACGTAGACGACCCACAGGCTCAGCCCGCGCTCGTTGTAGAGACGGTCGATCGCGCGCTGCAGCTTGGTGCGTTCTGCGGCGTTGATGACCCCGGCGGGGTCGTGGATCTGCAGTTGCTCGGGCAGGGTCATCGGCGGCTCGGCGCGGGCCGTGCCGGCTGCGATCATGCCGATCGACAGCGACGCGAACAGGACAGCCGCCGCAGCGAACTGTCGAAGGATCAAACGCGCGTGGAGCATGGATCCAATCTAGCTGTTGCATTCGCAATAGTGGCTGATCCGGCACCGTGCGATAGTGGCGCCGTGGAGTCGTCGCAGCGCACCGACACCGGCAGGTGGGACGCCGTCGTGGTCGGTTCGGGGCCCAACGGATTGACCGCCGCGGCGATGTTGGCGCGCGCCGGGCGCAGCGTGCTGGTGCTCGAGGCCGCCGAGACCGTCGGGGGCGGGACGCGCAGCACCGAACTCTTCGAGTCCGGCGTCGTCCACGACGTGTGCTCGGCCGTGCACCCGCTGGGCCGCGTGTCGCCCGCTTTCGCCGAGCTCGACTTGGCGTCGCACGGTCTTCGCTGGGCCACTCCCGACGCCTCGCTCGTGCACGTCTTCGACGAGGAGCGCGCACTGGCGGTGTTCCGTGATCCGCTGGCGACCGATCACGCGCTGGGCGTCGACGCGAAGTCGTGGCGACGGCTGGTCGGCGTCGACGCCGACCAGCTCGGCATGCTCGTCGACGAGGTGCTGCGCCCGATCGGCGTGCCCCGCCACCCGCTGCTGATGGCCCGGTTCGGGTTTCGCGCGCTGCAGTCGGCGGACCGCTTCACACGCGCCTTCGACGAGGAAGCGACGCGCACACTGTTCGCCGGGGTCGCCGCGCATGCGATCGTGCCTCTGTCGACCGCCGCGTCGAGCGCGCCCGGATTGATGCTGCTGGCTCCGGCATCGGTGACCGGCTGGCCGATCGCCGTCGGCGGGTCGCAGTCCATCGCCGATGCACTGGTGTCGTGTCTGCTCGCGGCGGGCGGTGTGATCGAGACCGGGCGACGCATCAACTGCTTCGACGACCTCCCACCGGCCCGTCAGTACTACTTCGACACGTCTATTCGCGGCCTCGTCGCCATCCTGGGCGAACGGATCCCGCCGCGCGTCCGACGCGCCTACGAGCGTTGGCGCTACGGCCCCGGGGTCTGCAAGATCGACTTCCTGCTGTCCGAACCGATCCCGTGGCGGACACCGCTGCCGTCGCGCACCGCGACCATCCACGTCGCGCAGGACTACGCCCAGATCGCCGACGCGGAGAGCGCCGTCGCGCGCGGGCAGCATCCGGTGCGGCCGTGGCTGCTGGCCGGGGAGCCGACGCGGATCGACCCGTCACGGGCGGGGGATGCAAACCGGCACGTCGCCTGGGCGTACTGCCACGTGCCCAACGGGTCGTCGCGCGACCTGGGCGAGGAGATGATCGCCGAGTTGGAGCGCTGCGCCCCCGGTTTCCGCGACGTCATCGTCGCGTCGCAGGTCACGACCGCAGAGGAGATCGGCGAGCACGACGCGAACTTCGTCGGCGGTGACATCGGGTCGGGGGCCAACTCCCTGCGGCAACTCGTCGCACGCCCGCGCCTGTCGGCGAATCCGTTCCGCCCGAACCCGTACGCGACCGGCGTTCCCGGGGCGTACCTCTGCTCGTCGGCGACCGCCCCCGGTGGCGGCGTCCACGGCATGAGCGGCTATTGGGCGGCGAAATTCGGGCTGCGTGATCAACGCGGTCGTTTGTGACGTTCTCGTGGTAAAGATCAACCGCATAGTGACCCCTCGTTGTCAGAGCGCGGGGTTAGCGTGCGACTCATGGAGTACATGCTGCGACGCCGACCGTTCGACGAATCGCTCCTGTCGGGTTCGGTGCGGGCAATCGAGCGCATCGTCGACGAGGATGAGGCCGTCAGCGCCGTCGCTGACGCGTTACGCGACTTCGGTCTGGCCGACGATGAGGACGGTTCCGAGTTCCTGATCCTGGCGCAGGCCGACAACCGCGCACGCACGATTGGTCCATGGCTGGTCAACACCGTCCAGGCCGCGGGTTGGGACGGCGAATTCGTACTCGAGTTCATCGTCGAGGACGAGACCGGCGACCCCGACTCGTACCGCAGCGTCCGGTTGGCCCACCGCGACACCGTCGACTACGACCCCGACAACCCGAACACGTTCGACCGCAACACGGTGATGTGCCTGGCGAACTGCTTCATCCACCGGCACGATTTGACCCGCCACTTCCAGCTGGTGGAGGTCTGGAATGCGCTCCACGGTGAGGTCTTTACGTAGGGCTCAGCCCTCGACCGCCTCCAGCGCCGCGTCCTTCTTCCGGAACCGGACGCTCCACACGAACGACGCGAAGATGATGACGACGCCCGTCAGGCCGGTGACGACCTCGGGGATGTGGTGGCCGATGGACACCAGCAGCATCGCGGCGAGGGCGCCGATCGCCCAGTGCGCGCCGTGCTCGAGGTACACGTACTGGTCCAGGGTCCCGCGCCGCACCATGTAGACGGTCAGCGAACGGACGAACATCGCACCGATCAGGCCCAGGCCCAGCGCGATGATGATCGGGTCGGCGGTGATGGCGAAGGCGCCGATCACACCGTCGAAGGAGAACGACGCGTCGAGCACCTCGAGGTAGAGGAACAGCATGAACGCGGCCTTGCCGGTGGCCAGCGCGGCCGCACTCGGACCCGAGGACCCAGATGCCCCCGAGGACTCACCGTCGTCGAGCTCGTCCTCGGGTGGATCGAGGTGGAAGTAGTTCGACAGTCCGTTGACCACGAGGTAGGTCAACAGGCCGAGGACGCCGGCGATGAGGACGACATGGCGGTCGGCCGGTTGGGCGAGGAACTGCGCAGTGGCCACCAGGACGATCAGCGCGAAGATGGTCGACGCCTGGTCGAGACGCCCGGCCCGCGCGAGCGGCTTCTCGATCCAGCTGATCCAGGTGCGCTCCTTTTGGCTGAGCGCGAAGTCGAGGAACAGCATCAGTAGGAACATCCCGCCGAACGCCGCGATCTGCGGGTGGGCCGCGGTGATGATCTCCTCGTAGGTCTTACTGCCATCAGTCGGCGGGTTCAATGCCAGGCGAATCGCCTCGACCGGACCCAGCCGCGGATTGGTCGTCGCCCACACGATCAGCAGCGGGAACACCAGGCGCATACCGAAGACGGCGATCACGATGCCGACGGTGAGGAACATCCGCTGCCAGAACAGGCTCATCCGGCGCAGGATCGACGCGTTGATGACCGCGTTGTCGAACGACAGCGAGATCTCCAGGACGCCGAGGATCAGCACCAGGAGCACGGCCTGCGCGGCCCCCAGCGGCGACGTTCCGCCGTAGAAGTAGGCGGCGATGACCGCCGCGACGGAGACGACGACGGAAAGCCCGAAAATACGGATCACAAAGTCATTGTCGCAGGCAGGGAATCGGCATCCGGACCCCGACACAACTACGACTGCTCGACCACCGCACCTTCAGTCCGGGCGCGCGCTGCCGCCTCACCATCACCGAGCTCGTCGCAACGGTCGGCCAGGAACGCCAGCGAATTGGCGAGGTTGTCTCTGGCAACCTTGCGGCCCGACCCGGTCTCGTACAGGTCCCGCGCAACGGCGACGGCCTCTTCTGCGGCGTTCCGCGAGGCCTGCGCGTCCCCACGCTCAAAGTGGACGGTGGCGATGTTGTCCCAGGCCACATAGGCGTCCAATAGCCCCAGCATCGACGTCGGCTCCTGGGCGAGCCTCTCGCGCGCCAATTCCAATGACTCCCCGAACGCCTCCATGGCACCGTCGAGGTCGCCGTCCGCCTGGCGGACGACACCCACGCTGGTCAGTGCGACGACGAGCAGGCGGACAACCTCCGCCGACCCCGGCTGGGCGTCGACCATTCCGCGGACCATCGACAACTGCTCGTCGAACAGCCGCAGAGCGCCAGCCAGATCACCGGCCGCGTCGTGCATCCGACCCACGTCGTTCAGTGCAACAGCGAGCTGCAACCCTGCCGTCATCGAACCGGGGTGTGCCCGCATCTGCGCACGCGCCAAATTCAGCGACTCCTCAAATGCTCTCCGGGCACCGGCCTGATCACGCTGCGCTTCCCGCACCCGGCCCAGGCAGTTCAACCCGAACATCAGTCCGCCGGAGAATCGCGCCGTATCCGGATCGGCCTCGAGGGCCGCCCGCCGAAGTTGCACCGACTCCGCGTAGGCGTGCGCCGCGGCATCCCACTCACCACGTGCCTCCCGTACTCGCCCGACGTTGGCCCACGCAATGCCCAGTTCCAGCCCGAGCTCCGCCGAATCCGGCTCCGCAGCCACCGCCGCGCGGCGCAGGTCCAGTTGCTCGGAGAAGACCGTCAGCGCCCCCTCAAGATCGTTCAGCGCGATCCGCAAATCGCCGACGCGGCTCATCACCGAAGCGGCCTGGGCCTCGGCGCCAGAACTGCCCGATGCAACCTCGGCGCGTGCGACCGCCAATGACTCCGAGTACGCGTCGAGCGATTCCTGGAGCTCACCCACCTGATGTAGTTCGGTGCCCAGGTTGGCCAGGGCGATGGTGACCGCCTCGGCGTTGGTCGGCCCTTCACCATCACGGACGACGCCGAGCAGGGCACGACTCAGCGCCACGCGGTCGAGCGGCAGCACGTGCCGTCGATCGACGATGGTCTGGGCCCGCAACAGCAAGTCCAGCCCGTCGACGGTCAGTTCTGAACGGTCCACGCCGCCGACCATCGCGATCCCCTCGCTCGGGTGCGCATCGACCGCACGCATGAGCACCAGGCCGAGCCCGGACGGCACATGGTTCAGCGCGCGCTCCAGCACCCTGGGCAAGTCGAGGGTGCCGCCCTGCGCGGGTTCGGCCGACGCGTAGACGGCATGCCACGCGGCGTCGCACGCATCGACGTCGTCCCACGCGTCATCGGCCTCAAGGACGCCGACGATGCTGGTGTGCACGTCGGGCCCGGCGAATCCGGCCGCGCGGCGCTGCAGCGCGGCATGGGCGAAAGCGATCCGTCCGGCAGCATCGACCGTCCGCATCTGATCACCGAGAACGCGCTGTGCGACGGCAACCTTATGAGCGGCATCGGGGTCGTCGGGCATTAGTGCCGCGAGGTCACTCGGCGCGAAGCCCGACCGCACCGTCGCCAACGCCCCGAGTAAGACCGCGGCCGCGTAGTCACCGATGCGCTCGCCGACGCGTCCGAGGAACACCCCGGCCACGTCCTCGGCGTCGGCGGGCAGCGCGGTGACCCGGTCCATCAGCAGCCGCTCGATCGCGGCGGCCTGATCGGCATCGCCGGCGATCGACGCGAAGTCGTCGCCGTCGAGGTCGGCCAAGAGGTCCACGGCGAGTCGGACCCACAACGGTGAACGCGGTACCGCCCCGATGACAGTGAGCACCGGTGCCGGCAACTCCCGCCCGGACCGTCCCGCCCAGGTCTGCGCCGCCTGCACGGCGAGTTCCGACGACAGATCTCCGACGGGGACGATCTCAGCGTCGGCATCGGCGAGGACCTGCGCCTGCTCCGGGTCGGTCGTCGAGCACACCAGTCCGATGCCGGGCGGGACGACGCGCGCCGGCCACACATCGAGCCTGCTCTGATCGTCGGCCAGGAGATCGAGCGCATCGATGACGACGACCAGACGTCCGGGCAACGCAGCCGCCGCCTCGGTCAACAAGTCTCGCCACACCGCAATCGTGAGCGGATCACCGGGGTTGCGGTCCGGCGCCAGCGTCTGTCCGATCACCGACTCGAGTTGCTCGACGAGCCGCAGGACGACGTCGCGCCCGGACACCCCCGTCGTGGACGCTCCGAGCAGCGCCGACACGACCGCTACGTCCGATTGCGCGCGCAGCTGCTCCTCGACACCGCACAGGATCGTCGACTTACCGGTTCCCGACTCCCCGACCACGACGAGTCGACCACCGTCGACGGCGCGCTCGACGAGATCAGCAATCAGCTCCTCACGGCCGATCGCCAGGCGGTGGTCGTCGCGGAACAGGAGCTCCTGCCCCGACCACCCCGACCCCGACTCGGCGATCACCTGCTCGGCGCGTCGGCGCACCGGTCCGGCCAACGTCTCGACCATCAGGTCCTCGAACGAGACCGACTCACCCCCGACGACAACGACATCCAGCGCCACCGTCTGGCCATCGGCTGCGGCCTCGTAACGGATCGTCGACACACGCTTCGACGCTGCTTTCGCAGCGACCTCCGCGCGGAACGCGACGACCCGGTCACGATCCGGATCAACCCATTCATCCGGCGCCTCACCGATGAGGTCCCGGAATACGACGAGGTGCTCACCGTCGGGAGCCGAGTCCCACAGCATCCCGAACCCGAACTCCAGCTCGGTGACCGACAGCCCCTCGACGCGCTGCGACGCCGGCACTCCGGCCTGATCGGCCACCCACCGCGCATGCACGCCGTCGGGGATGTAGCCGACGCGCTCACCGACCAGCCCGACGAACAGCGGCCGCGCCCGCGCGACCTGCTGCAGGCACACGTCGACGACGCGACGCGCGGCTTCCTCCTCGTCGACGCCGGTGGTGTCGACGCCCCACCGCAGGTCGATGATCTCCACGCGGCAGCCCAGGTCCTTCAGTTGCTCGTCGAGCCGTTCGCGCACACCGGCGGCCAGCACGTCACGCTCCCCGTGAAAATCACGGAACGTCGACGACACGAAGACCGGGACGACAGCCACGAAACCCCCAACGACGAAACCGGACCAATCGGTTCAGATTACGGAGTCGGTGTATCCAGGCCCCGAGCCGGCGTATCGAGACCCGGGCCTAGCGCCGCACCTGCAGCTGGCGGTACACGCTGGCGGGCACGCCGTAGGTTTCGGCGATCGCTGCGACCGGATCGTCAACGTTGCCCGCAACGAGGACGCCGTATCGCCGTCTAGTGCCATCACGCTCGTCGGAACCATTGGTGCACAGGCACACCCGCAGCCCCCTGGGGAAATTGGGGTCGTGCATCTTCTCGGGCAGTTCGTAGAGCTGCAGGGTGTGCGGATCGTTGCCCGGGTCGGGCACCTCGGCGATCAACGTCGCATCAGCCTCGGCCAGGAACCGCTCCCACCCCATCTGCTCAGCGGCACAGCGCCGCACCTCGACGTTGCGCTCGGCCAGAATGCGCGCCACCGACCACGGTTGACCGTGGACCATGTCCGGCGGAACCAGCGTCCCGTGCGACGCATAGACCACAAAGCTGTCGGCGAACATCAACGCCGGACCGTCCTCACAATGCAACCGCCCCACCGCATCGCGCGCTATCCCGGTGGGCCGCTCCGCCAGAACGACAGCGTCCTCCATCGGCCACCAGAACCCCACCGCGGCAGTCACCGCCGCCACCGCGCGCAACCGATCGGCACCTGCGGCACCGTCAAGCGTCAGCTGATCAGTGTCAGCCGCACCGTCAAACGCCAGCTGACACGTCAGCCGCGCGATCCACTGACCGTCCTGCCAAGCGCTCAACTCACCGGGCACCTCCGGCGACATCGCATCCGCGCTGTCGGGAAAAGCGGCGCCGAGCCATCCGCTGCGCTGGTCCCACATCAGTCTGTCGAGTTCAAAGCCCAACGTCGGGCTCACCCGCGCCTCCAATGCCTGCCACACCCGCACGTCTTGCTCAGCCGGTGGGCGCCCCCTCGCCGGAGACGCCAGCAGAAACCGGTCACGCAAGTCAAACCGCAACTGCATGCGCATATCGTGCTGGAGGTGTTGCCGTCCCACCCCCAAACCCGTGGCCCGCAAAGCGCCATCCAGTGGAGATTGCGCCCACTCGACAGTCGTCGGCGGATCGAAGCCGAACGCCCGATAAACCCGCTCGACGAGATACTCCACATCCGCGCGATCACACCGATCGGTCGACAGGGCGCGCCTACCCCAGAACTCGCCGATCCGACCGGCATAGTCACGCTGCCCAGCAGTCAACTCACCGTCCGGGCCAAACCGGCTCAGATCCTCCACTGCACTCAATCCGCGACCGGCCGCCCGAACTCACCCTGACGACGGAACGCAAACGTCCCCTCACCCACCAAAAGCCCACCGTGCTCCTCGTGACTCAGAAACACCTCCGACCCCGCCGGCACCGTCAACACACCCACCAGCAACCCATCAAAGAACTCGTCAGAGAACTCGTCTCGGTCATCGGCCCGCCAAAACGCCGGCCCGTTCGGATGCAACGAATGCGTATTCGGCGACACCTCCGATTCGACGAGGACCACCGTCGACGGCATCGCCTGAGTCGCAGGCTCCTCGTCGTCGACCCGTACGACGAGGACATCGCCCTGCGCACCCGCGACCGTCACCAATGGGATCTCCGCATCACGATCCAGATGTTCCAGCACCCGCTTACCTGTCAGCTCCACCATGTCGGCAATCGTCTTAGGCATCCGTCATCCTTCCGTCGCGAGGAAACCCACAGTAGCGACGAACCCGGACATCGCCGCCAGGCTCAACCGGGGTTCATCCCTTTGGGCCCAAGTCACGCCTCGCTAATGACGACCTCACCGTCGCGGACGCTGGCGCGGACCGACGAGACACCGCGCTCGGAGAACCTCACCAGCTCACCGAGGAGGCGCCGCTCGATGTTGCGCTGCAGATGCCGCGCACCGTAGGCCGGGTCGTAGCCGGTCGTGGCGAGCCATTCGATGACATCGTCGTCGACGGTGACCGTCCAGCCTCGGCTGGCGAGCATCGCGACCGCGCCGTCGACCTCCACCCGCGCGATCTCGGTGATCGACTCCGGCGAGAGCGCCTCGAACTGGGCCACCTCGTCGATCCGGTTCAGCAGCTCCGGCGGCATCGTGTCCTTCAACGCATCCAGCGCCAACGCGCGTGAACGCTCCGCACCCGCGGACACTCCGAACCCGATGGGCTTCGAATTCGATTCCCGCACACCGATGTTGCTCGTCATTACGACCACCGCATCGCGGAAGTCCGCGGTCACGCCACGGCTGTCGCTCAGACGCCCGGCGTCGAAGACCTGGAGGAAGACGTTCCACACGACGGGGTGCGCCTTCTCGATCTCGTCGAGCAGCACCACACACCGCGGCAGGTTCGCCACCTTGGTGGTCAACCAGTCGTCGGGGGTATCGGAGCCGACATACCCGGGCATCGGCCCGGTCAGCCGGCTCACGCCCCAACTGTCGGAGTACTCCGACATGTCCAGCCGGATCAGCGCATCCTCGCCGCCGTACTCCACCCGCGCGATTTCGCGGGCGAGTTCGGTCTTGCCCACACCGGTCGGTCCGACGAAGAGGAACACGCCGTTGGGCCGCTCGGGCCGCAAATCCAGGTTGGACCTAGTCAGCGCCAACCGTCTGGTGACGGCCTCGATCGCGGAATCCTGACCCTTCACCCGCGCCTTCATAACCGCCGACATCTCTTCGACGCGACTGCGCAGCGCCGGCGCTGATCCATCGCGATGCAAGTCCAGCATCGTCGCGGTATCGCGGCCCTCCACCGCCGCCCGGGCCAACGCCAAATCCAATCGCCGCGCGGCCAACCCCGGATGCACGACCTTCTCCGTGCGCGCTGGTGGCGCCGCCACCGCCACCAGCAACTCGGCGTCGGGAGTGACGCCCTCATACCGCGCGGTGACCTGCTCGACGGCCCGATCGATCGCCGACTTCGCCGACGTCTCGTCGAGCGTCCGCAACGGCACAAGGTGCCCGAAATCGGCTACGTACGTCTCGAACCGCCCAATACTCGACTGCTCCAACAGCACGACGACCCGTGCCTTCGTGCAGTCACTGGCCCCGCGCAACGCGCGCAGCATCTCGACCAGCGGATGTTGGTCGCGCAGCATGGCACGACGATCAAGATCGTCGACGACGATCACCGAGTCCTCCGGCGCCTGCCGCAGCAGGCGGTAGAGATCGTCGGGGCTCAAGTCCTGGTCCTGCGGCACCTCGAACACAGCCAGGTCAATGCCTGCGGCTTCTAGCACCAGCGGCAACCCGCGGATGAAACTCGTCCGCCCCGAACCGCGCTCACCGGTCACGACGATCGGCCCCGCCGACTCCGCCAACAGCAGTGCGGCCACCTCCCGGTGCTCGGCCTCGCGGCCGACGATCGCCTCGGCTTTCACGCGCTTGGCCAGGCCGAGAATCTGCTCGCGGTCGCGGGCGGGCTTCTCGCCTTCGGGGACCGACGAGGAGGCCGTCCCTCCGTGCTCGACAGCGGACCCTCCTGCCGGGGTTCCATCCGCGACACCGGCATCCTGCTCCGCCGAATCCGTCCCGGCGACGTCCTCGACCGCACCGGCGGCACCGGAACCGCCGCCGGTAGTCGGTACGACTGCCGGCGAGGCCCCCTTGGTGAGCACGACGGACGGGCCATCAGGCGCTGCGGAGATGAGTTCCTTCAGCTTGGCGAGGATCTCCACGTGCGACCCCGCGTCGAGCACCTCGCGCACGCCGGCCTCGTCGCCGATGAACTCGGCGTCGCCGAGCCGCTTCTCGATGGGACGCAGCCCCTCGTCGCCGAACTCCTCGTCGAACTCGGTTGGCCACCGCCGCGCCAACACGACCGCGAGATGCAGATAGCCGGGGCTCTCACCGCCCCAGCGCTTCACCTCCGACCGAGTCGCATCGACGATGAGTTCGGTGTCGCTGCCTGCCACGGGCGATCAGCCTTCTTCGTGGAAGCGCTCGCCGCCGAACTCCGCCTTGAGCTCGTCGTCGACGTCGTCGGCGACATTGGCCAGGAGCAGCACCGTCTCGACGAGTTCTGCCTCGTCGAGGTAGTCGCCCAGCAGGTTGTGCTCCAACGCGACCATCACCATGGTGGGGTCCTCGACTGCCCGCAGATAGATCGTTCCGAATACGTACTGCCCGGCCAGGAACGCGATCCGCTCGTAGAGCTCGGGCGAGCGGCGGACGTCGAAGAGCACCGGGATCTCGATCTTCACCAGGGTGTGGGTCTCGCGCCATTCGGAGACGTCGACGAAAACGCGCGCCGAGCCGTTGCGCACGCTGAACCCGCCCTGTTTGGTCAGTGTGACGTTATTCAGATTCCCGACGAGGATCTGCTGGATCTTGTTCTTGACGGCGTCGACGTTGGCCATGTGTCTGCTCCGATAGTGGTGGGGACGTGGGATGGTGCCCGAAATATATCGGCGCCCACCGACATCCGCAGCCCCTTAGATTCGGAAGCCCAGATCAAAGAGCCTCAGAACGAGAAGCAGAGCCCGAACGCCACGAGGCCGTTGGAGACGGAAACCGTGATGGGCTTGCTGTAGACCATCCGCCCGCGCGTCGGCTGCACCGCCATCAGCGTGCGACGACCCGGCTGGGTCGGCGTCCACACCAGGATCGCGGTGTCGGCGGAGGGGATGGCCGTGGCGACCGTCGGTCGGTACTGCGAGCCGGGGGTGCTCTCCACCAGCCGGACCGGAGTCGTCGCGTCGTCGACCTTCACGCGGACCTCGTAGTGGCACCCGACGGTGTAGTTCGAGAACGACGACGGTGCGGCAATGTCGACACTCGAGCGGACGGTCGCACCGGCTTGCGGGGCGACAGGTGCGGCAAGGGTCGCGGCGGCAAGGCAGGCCGCCGCGCCGACCACGGCGGTAGTCATCTTCACCGTCGAACACTCCTTATAAGTCCACGAGAGCGGATTCCACCTACAGGATGCGCCACAAATACCGGCACATACCCGCGAAATCACTGTGAGGTCGCTGTGCATGTGGGTCCGCCCTGAACCCTGCCAAATAGCCAAGCTCAGAGGGAGGTGCTCCCTCAGGCCCTCCATATTCGGCCGATGTCCGTGACCCCAACGCCAAGAGCCCCCACCCGGACGGGCAGGGGCTCCTGGAGTAACCGTTCTTACTCGGCGCCGATGATGAACGCCTCGAGCTGAGCGCGCGCGACGTCGTCGGCGATCTGCTCCGGCGGGCTCTTCATCAGGTAGGCCGAGGCCGGCAGGATCGGGCCGCCCAGGCCACGGTCCTTGGCGATCTTCGCGGCGCGCACGGCGTCGATGATGATGCCGGCCGAGTTCGGCGAGTCCCACACCTCGAGCTTGTACTCCAGGTTCAGCGGCACGTCACCGAAGGCACGACCCTCGAGGCGGACGTAAGCCCACTTGCGGTCGTCGAGCCACGCGACGTAGTCCGACGGGCCGATGTGGACGTTCTTGTCGTAGACCTTGCCGGCCAGCGAGCCGTTCAGGTTGCTGGTGACGGCCTGGGTCTTGGAGACCTTCTTGGACTCAAGGCGCTCACGCTCGAGCATGTTCTTGAAGTCCATGTTGCCGCCGACGTTGAGCTGGTAGGTGCGGTCGAGGGCGACGCCGCGATCCTCGAACAGCTTGGCCATCACGCGGTGGGTGATGGTCGCGCCGACCTGGCTCTTGATGTCGTCACCGACAATCGGCACACCGGCGTCGGCGAACTTCTTCGCCCACACGGGATCCGACGCGATGAAGACCGGCAGGGCGTTGACGAAGGCGACGCCCGCGTCGATGGCGCACTGCGCGTAGAACTTGTCAGCCTCTTCCGAGCCCACCGGCAGGTAGGAGACGAGCACGTCGACGTCGGCATCCTTGAGCGCCGCGACGACGTCCACACCGGTGCCGTCGGCCTCGGTGATGGTCTCCTTGTAGTACTTGCCGAGACCGTCGAGGGTGTGACCGCGCTGCACGGGCACGTTCAGCGGCGGCACGTCGCAGATCTTGATGGTGTTGTTCTCCGACGAGTTGATCGCCTCGGAGAGGTCGAAGCCGACCTTCTTGGCGTCGACGTCGAAAGCGGCGACGAACTCGACGTCGCGCACGTGGTACTGACCGAACTTGACGTGCATGAGGCCGGGAACGGTCCCGTTCTCATCCGCGTCGCGGTAGTACTCGACTCCCTGGACCAAGGATGAAGCGCAGTTTCCCACGCCCACAATGGCCACACGAACCTTATTGGGCTCACCCATGGTCGGGCTCTCCTTTTCTTCTCGACGTCGACGCCTTGCGCGCCCCCGTCGTCGTCTTCGTTGGGGTTTCATCCGCGTCAGAGGCTTCTGCCGCGATGAGTTCGTTGAGCCAGCGGACTTCGCGTTCGCTGGATTCCAGGCTCAGCTCGTGGAGCTGTCGGCTGTAGCGGTCATCGGCGCGACCGGTCCGGCCGAGCATTTCGCGCAGCCCTTCCCGTCGTTCCTCGACCTGCCGCCGGCGACCCTCGAGAATGCGCATCCGCGCCACAGCCGGGGTGCGACTGAAGAACGCGAGGTGCACACCGAAGCCGTCGTCGGTGTAGTTCTGCGGACCGGTGTCGGCGACGAGCTCGTTGAAGCGAGCCCGACCGGCCTCGGTCAGCACATAGACCCGACGACCACGACGCACCTTGATGCCATCGGGACTCGTGTCTTCGACGATCAATCCATCGGCCTGCATCCGGCGCAGCGTGGGGTAGAGCGAGCCGTACGAGAACGCACGGAACGCACCCAGCAGTCCGGTGAGCCGCTTGCGCAGCTCGTAGCCGTGCATCGGCGATTCGAGCAGGAGGCCGAGAATTGCCAGTTCGAGCAAAACCGCCTCCTTGTCTCTAGAACACACGTCGAGCGTGTGATCGGGCCTATCACAGTGAGCCATCAGATCGATGCTGTGTCTAAATGTATCGCACCGATATATAGAACCGCCAGCCGGGTGGCCGAGATCACTGACCTGCGCAGCGCGCACAGACCACGCGAGTACTCTCTGACCCATGGCGGCCCCCAGTCACGACACCCCCGCGTGGGACGAGGCTGCGCCCCGGCAGGTCGTCGACTACGCCCTCCGACGACGAGCCCGCCTCGCCGAGGTCAACTCCGGCCGCGTCGGCATCGGCGAGGTCTGCGACGCCAATCCGTACCTGCTCAGGGCCGCGGCATTCCACGGCGCACCGTCGGACATCACGTGCCCGATCTGCCGCAAGGAAACGCTCACGATGGTGTCGTGGGTGTTCGGCGATCGCCTGGGGCAGGCCTCGGGATCGGCGCGCTCGGCCGCCGAGATCGAACTCCTCGCCCATAAACACGCGGAGTTTTCCGTGCACGTCGTCGAGGTCTGCCGGACCTGCCACTGGAACCATTTGGTGCGCTCCTACGTTTCCGGCCTGAAATCGTCGCCGTCGCGAACGCGTAAAATGGCGAAGTGATCCTCGCGCCGACCGCATACTGTCGTGAACCCGACAGCGCGCGGCGCGGCACGCGGAAAGGCAATGTATGAGCAGCGCTAACGAGCCCCCCAAGCGCACAACCCCCAGTTCGGGCACTACTTCCGGATCGGCTGCGAGCAAGTCGCTGGCAACCGCCAAAGAGAAGGCGACCGCCGCCAAACAGAAGCGGATCGCCTGGGGAGTCGGCTTTGTCGGCGCCTTCATCCCGGTGATCGCCGTCATCGGAATCCTGGCGTTCCTGATCACCTACGTGTTCGCACACGTGCCCGCATCGGGTGAGATCAAACACAACCAGGTCGCCAACATCCTCTACGCCGACGGCAGCGTCATGACCAAGGTCATCCCGCCGGAGGGCAACCGCACCGACGTCAAGATCACCGACATCCCGATCTCACTTCAAGAAGCCGTCATCGCTGCCGAGGACCGCGAGTTCCGCAGCAACTCCGGCTTCTCCATCCGCGGCCTGTCCCGCGCCGTCGTCGGCAAGCTCACCGGCCGCGAGGACGCCGGCGGCGGGTCGACGATCACCCAGCAGTATGTGAAGAACGCCCTCGTCGGCGATGAGCACTCGTACAAGCGGAAGTTCGTCGAGTTGGCCATGGCCACCAAGATGAGCAACGAGTGGACCAAAGACGACATCATGGCCGCCTACCTGAACACGATCTACTTCGGTCGTGGCGCGTACGGCGTGGCCGCCGCCTCACAGGCCTACTTCCGCAAAGACGTCCGCAAGCTGACCACCGAGGAGTCGGCGGTCCTCGCGGCGTCGATCCGCTCGCCAGCAAACTACGACCCCCAGACCAACCCCGAGCTGGCACGCCAGCGCTGGGACTACGTCCTGGACGGCATGGTCTCGATCGGCGCGATCACGCAGGCCGAACGCGACACGATGAAGTACCCCAAGGTGGTCAAGTACACCGAGGGCGGCGCCCAGCAGGACGACGGTCCGATGGGGCTGGTCAAGCGCCAGGTCCTCGCCGAGCTCGGCACCCTCAACATCACCGAGCAGCAGGTCCGCACCGACGGCCTCAAGATCACCACCACGATCAAGAAGCAGAACCAGAAGGCGCTCGTCGACGCGGCCAAGAGCAAGCTCGCCGACTATCCCAAGACCACGCGCACCGGCATCGTGTCGATCGACCCGTCGACCGGCGGCATCTCGGGCTACTACGGCGGCACTGACGGCCAGGGTTGGGACTACGCGAGCGCCGGCCTGCAGACCGGTTCGTCGTTCAAGGTGTTCGCGCTGGTCGCCGCGCTCGAACAGGACATCCCACTGTCGAAGATCTACAGCTCCTCTGAATACGAGGGCTCCGGTGGGCTCGTCGTGAAGAACTCCGACGGTGAGTCGTGCGGGTCGTGCAACCTGGCGACGGCGATGAAGATGTCGCTCAACACCGTCTACTACCGGCTCATGATGGACCTGCGCGGCCAGGCTCAGGCCGTCGCCGACGCCGCACACAAGGCCGGTATCGCCGAGAGCTTCGGCGACATCGCGCACACGCTGCAGGAATCCAACGGCGGCGTCGAGGGCGGCGTCGTCCTGGGCCAGTACGTGTCCCGCGTCCTCGACATGGCGTCGGCGTACGCGACGCTCGCCGCGTCGGGCATCTACCGCCAGCCGCACTTCGTGACGAAGGTCGAGACCAACGACGGCACCGTCCTCTTCAACCGCAAGCCCGATCCCGGCAAGCGCGTCTTCGCCGCGAAGGTGGCCGACAACGTGACTGCGGCGCTCGAGCCGATCGCCGGGTACTCCAACGGCAACAGCCTCTACGACCCCACCTACGGGTACCGCCCGTCGGCCGCGAAGACCGGTACCGCCCAGCTCGGCGACACCGGCCAGAACAAGGACGCCTGGATGGTCGGGTACACCCCGCAGCTGTCGACGGCAGTCTGGGTCGGCACCGACAAGGGCACCGCGCTGAAGAACTCGTGGGGCGGCCCGGTGTACGGCTCAGGTGTGCCCGCGCAGATCTGGAAGGCGTCGATGGACGGCGCGCTCGAGGGCCAGCCGATCAAGCAGTTCCCGACCCCCGAAGCCGTCGGAGGTCAGGCCGGCGTGCCCTACGAGGCGCCACCGCCGCCGCCCGCGACCAAGTCGCGCTCCCGTGATCGCGACCGCCCGCGTCTGCCGGGCGAAGGTGAGGACGGCAATATCACCGTCGCACCGGGTATCACCATCCCCGCGCCCGGCGGCCGTCCACAACAGCGTGGGCGCCCGCAACCGAACCGTCCGCAGCAGCGCGGTCGGCCGGGTCCGCGCTGGGGCTTCTGACGCGTGGAGTCCCCCGCGCCGCTGGCGCCCGACCATGATCGGTCTGTGCGACGTTGGGCTCCGTCGCTGCACGATCCGCTCGTAGCACCGGCAGCAGGGCGGATCGGCGGTCCGCTCGGCGCGCACGCCGCAGTCGGTCGCGCACGGTTCTCCGCGTTACGCGTGCTCTTCGTCTTGGCGTTGTTGGCGCTGGCGGTCGGGTGGTCGGGCAAGACGGCGTGCCTGCAGGAGACCCCGGACAAGGCGGGGTCATCAGCGGCGGTCTCGTCGACGCGGGTCTCCTCGTCGCACCCCTCGGCCGACGATGGCAAGCACCTCAACTGGGCCAACCAGCGCGAGTGGTACTCGCTGTGCTTCACCCGCATCCCGCCGACGTACACGCGCAAGCATCTCGGTGACGGCGTGCCGTTCTGGACGTCGTGGAGCGAGACGGTCGACGGTAAGACGGTCGTTCGCCGGATGGACGACCCGGTCGGGTCGAGCATGGTCGCCTACGCCGCGGCCCGCGCGACGGCGGGTTGGCAGGAGCTGCACGAGCGGTGGGGCATTCCGTCGGCGATCAGTCCGGTCGTGTTCTTCAACGTCATGGCGGTGGTGCTGGCCCTGTGCTGGCTGGTGACCATCTGGGCGTTGGTCAAGCTCGCCGGGGATCGACGCTGGTTCGTGTGGGTGGCCGCACTGTCTCCAGTGGTTTTCGTCCACGCGTTCACCACGTTCGACCTCCTTACCGTCGCGCTGGTGATGACCGGCCTGCTCGCGTGGGACCGTCGACGGTCGTGGCTTGCGGGCGTGCTGTTGGGGCTGTCCGTGACGACGGCGTCCTGGCCGTTGCTCGTCATTTTCGCCATCCTCATCGACGCCGTGGTCGGTGCGCGGCGAGGTCGACTGGACCCCGACGGTGGTCGAGTGAATCCCGAGTTTGCGAGGGATTTGTATCGAGACCCCACCCCGCGCGACACGATCCCGCGCCTGATGGTCGCGGCGATGGTGACCTGGCTGGTCGTGAACGTGCCCGTGATGATCGGCGCTCCCGACGGGTGGGTTCAGTATTGGCGTACCTGGTCGGCGCGGGGGCCCGAGCCCGACAGCATCTACGGCGCCATCGCCTCGCTGACGAAGCTGAATGTGAACGTCACCGTGGTGAACGTGGTCAGCCTGGTGTTGTCGACAGCGATCGTCGTAGCGGTAGTAGTCACCGTGTCTCGCGCACCCCGGCGGATGAACGTGTACGCCATCGCCTTCCTGCTGATCTCCGCAGTGCTGATGGTCGCGAAAGTCTGGCCCCCGCAGTCCGCGCTGTGGTTGATCCCGCTGGCCGTGCTCAGTGTGCGTTCGAGTCGGGTGCTGATGGCCTGGATGGTCGTGGAGGCGCTGGCGTGGGTGCCGCGCGCGGGTGTGTATTTGGCCCCCGAGCACCACTGGTTGCCGCCACAGGTCTACTCGCTGGCCGTGGTCGTGCGTCTGATCGCGCTGGCGGGCGTGTGCCTGCACATCGTGTGGGAGCACTACGACCCGGTGGATGACGCCGCTGCCCCAGCGCTGGACGATTCCCCCAACGCATCTGGCCACTCACCAGCGACCGTGACCTGATCACCCCGAATCCTGACAACTAGCGCGCCGCAAAGGGAGATCCTCCCTTTGCGGTCCGACCCTCGACAGGTTTCAGTGGCTAGTCGATCCTCGCCAACAACCCCGCCTTCACTTCGGGCCAGGCGTCATCGGTGACTGCGTACTGCGCGGTGGTGCGCCACCCGTCACCGAACCTCCGGTGTTTGCGCAGCAAGCCCTCGAACTGCGCGCCCAGTTTGGCGATCGCTGCGCGCGACTGTGCGTTGTCCTCGTGCGTGTGCCACACGACGCGGACAGCGCCACACTTCTCAAAGGCATGTTGGAGCAATAGGTACTTGCAGGTCGGATTGACCACAGTCCCCTGCACCGAGTCGGTGTAGAAGGTGTACCCGATCGCGGTGGCCATGTTGGCCCGGTCGATTTCGTAGTAGCTGGTCGATCCGACGATTCGGTCGCCGTCGAGAACCGCGAACGCGGTCCGCGTCCCGGCCGCGCGAGCATCCAGTGCGGTACTGATGAAGTCCCGCGCTGACGCGATATCTGTCGGGACGCCCGGCGCCCACTTGAACAGCGCGGGATCGTCGACCAAACCGCCCAACGCCTCGGCATCGGCCATCTCCAGCGGCCGCAGCCGCACATTTCCGTATTCGAGAGTCGGTGCCCCCAACCACTGATCGATCACGACTCAACGCTACGACGTCGCGGCGTCCGCACTCGAGCGAGGTCACGCCTAGAGGGCGCAAATGACCCTACGAGCGACGTCAGACCGATAGGGCTGACAACCAGCGGCTCCGGCTCCGGCTCCGGCGGCTCCGGCGAGATCACACGAGCAAGCCGAGGACGAGCAGCACTATAGCGACCAACGGCAATGCACCCTGGTTGACTGCCGGTTTCCGGCGCGACGGCCCCGACAGGCCCAACACGAGCGCCGCCCCGAGCATCGCCCCGACCCCGGCGAGCGCCAGCGTCACGCCGACCGCTCGGTGATCGGTTGTCCAGACGATCACCGCGCCCACGACGACCATCACGGCCAGGAACAAGTTGTAGAAGCCCTGGTTGTAGGCCATCTCGCGGGTCGCTTCGGCTTCTTCCTTGCTGGTACCGAACACCGACCGCGCCGCTGGCGCCGTCCACGCGATCGACTCCAAATAGAAGATGTACACATGCAGCGCGGCGGCCCCGAGCGCCACGACCAATCCAGCGGTCAGCATGCGGCCAGTATGCGCCCTGAAACCTGACAACTGGGGACGGTCCGAGGGAGGATCTCCCTTTTCGTCCCAGCCATCTGCAGATTCCAGGTCACACCCAACGACACCCGACGGAACCGTCCGACCCCCGACTGCGTCCAAGGGAGCATGGATGTAAGCATCTGGCGCACCGCCGAACTGCTCGCGCGCGGCCTCACCGAATGGCAAATCCGGAAAGCCGTCCGCAGAGGACAGCTCGAACGCCTCCGACAGGGGTGGTACGCGTCGCCACTCCCGTCCCACCGGCGACCACCCAAACCGGGCCATCCCGCCCCTGGGTCCAACCTCGGTGATCCCGCCCATCGACTCGCCGTCGCCGAGGAGGCGGCGCGTATCGCCATTCGGTACGGCGGCGTTCTGAGTTGCGTATCCGCACTCGCAGCCCACGGGGTGTGGATAGCCCCACGCCACCGAAGGGGACGGGTGGTCCACTATCGGCTCGGTCGCCATCAGGAGAATTCGCGAGTTCGCAAATGCCGAGGCTGGGGACCCACACCGCCGGCACATCATGCGATCGATTCGATTCCCGTCGCGCTCGCGTGCGCAAGCAGATGCTTGCCTGAGGATGAGTGGATCGCCGCGGTAGACAGTGTCTACAACCAAAAGCTCCTCAACGAGCGAGAACTCCGCGAGTCATGGGGCTTCGTTCCGCCGCGAACTGAAAAGATGCTGGCCAAGTGCGACGCCGAAGCTCAATCCGGCACCGAATCGATCGCCCGTGTCCGGCTCCGCGCTGCCGGGTACCGGGTCACGCCGCAAGCCCACATACCTGGGCTCGGACACGTCGATCTACTCGTTGGGGACCGCTTCATATTCGAATGCGATTCGGAGACCCACCACAGCAGCGAGGAACAACTCGCCGAAGACGCACGCCGTGATGGGGTCGCACTTCAACTCGGGTACATCCCACGCCGCTACCGTCTCAAACGCATCCTCAACGAATGGCCGAGCGTCCTAGCCGAGATCCGCGCTTTCACCAGCAAAGATCGGCATCGCCGCCGAGGAGCCGATCCCACGCCGACCTGAATGGCCACCGAAACCTGTCGACAGCTGCGATAGAAAGGGAAATGCTCCCTCCGCAGGTCAACCAGACGCAGGTATCGGGGCCTTCACACCGGGCACACGCGCAACGTCGGGCACGCGGAAGCCAAACGACGCGAACGGCTCTCGCGGCGCAGCCTTGACGAACGCGAAGATCAGATAGACCAGCAGTACAGCGTGCACCCACACCCCGAAGTTCACGCCCCCGATGACCCACCACTTCATCGGCGGGTGCGACGGATCGTTGATGATGCCGAACAGCCGGAAGATCGTCAGGTCCAGCGACAGGTCCGCCAGCAGGTACGCGACGATCACCGGCCACCGGATCTTCAGCAGCGCGAAGAACGGCAGGATCCACAGCGTGTACTGCGGTGAATGCACCTTGTGGAACACCATGAACCCGGCGAGCATCGCACCGCACACCCCGATCCACGGGTACACGCCCAGTGTCACCTTGTCAGGGCTGTACACCCGCCAACCGAGCCACAAGGCGAGGACGAACGACCCGACGATGAGTAGCGGCGACGCGACGCCGACAAAGGAGTTCAAACCGTCCGACGTCCCCCAATGCCCGGGGATTCCGCCCGTCAGGTGCCGCCATCCCCAGTACCAGATCGAGTTGGTATCGACGTCGGCCTTGCGCTTGCCCTGGAACGACAGCGCTGCCCGCCACCCCTCCCAACCCAGCACCATGAACGGCCCTTGGGTGGCGACGACCGTCGCCGTCGCGGCGCCGGCGGTGTACCAGAAGCCACGCCAGTCCAAATCCGCCGGCACGTCCTTCGGCGAGCGGAACCGGCTGACGAATCCGCCCCCGCGCGTCAGCACGTACAGCGCCAGCGGCAGAACGAAGAAGCCCGGATACATCTTCAGGCTGAAGCCGATACCAAAGAGGATGGCCGCCCACACCGCCGCGGTGCGCAGCGACAGGCGCGGATTGCCATCGGCGTCGAGGGACGCACCATAGGCGACGACGGCGATGCCGCCGACGCAGGTCGCGACGACCGGGAGCTCCCAGTTGTGGAAGGCGTAGAGCACCAGCGGCGGAGTCGCTGCCCACAACAACGCCCACCAGCGCACCAGGTACACGAGCAGCAGCGTGACGACGATGCCGAACGGCGCAAGGATGATCACCGAGTGGATGAAGAATGCGCGGTCGGTGTGCGCGCCGATTGCCCCGAGCCACATCAGCATCCCCGACAGCACGGGGTACTCGACAGACCCGCCGACGAGGTGGCCATTCTCGGTGATCGCCCCGCTCAGATACGGGAAGACGTGATTGTTGATCTCGCGCCCGGTCCAGAGGTTCATCATGTCCGAGTAGCAGGGAATCACTGCGTGGGGATCGCCGATCGGCCAACGCCGCGACCGCCCCTCCGCATTGAACGGCGCACCGCCACACACGACCTTCGCCGAATAACTCCACGCCATCGCGAGGCAGGTGAACAGGACCGATACCACCGATGCAAGGACTGCTTCGCCGCGGCGAGTGCGGTCCAGCGGGCCCAGCACGACGTCGGAGGCGGCGGCAGACATGCGCTATACGTTATCCGCCAACCACCGCGCGACCACGATTTCGCAGGTCAACCGGTCCTCATGTATCTTGGAGCGGTTGCCGACGCAGGCGACCCTCCTGCCGCGGACAGTCCGCGGCCGATTAGCCCATAGGAGGTGATGTGGTCTTATGCGTCACTACGAACTGATGGTGATCCTCGATCCGAGCTTGGACGAGCGCACCGTCGCCCCCTCCCTGGATACCTTCCTCAACGTCGTCCGTAAGGATGGCGGCACCGTGGACGGTGTCGACATCTGGGGCAAGCGCCGTCTTGCCTACGAGATCGAGAAGAACAGCGAAGGCATCTACGCCGTCATCGATCTGAACGCCGAGCCGGACACGGTCAACGAGCTCGACCGTCAGCTGAAGCTGAACGAGTCGGTGCTTCGGACCAAGGTCCTGCGCAAGTGAGCGTGCGCGACTTCGCGTAATGCTCGCGGATGTCGGTGCCTCTCCCTAGGCTGGGCGATGACCCAGACCGGGAACGGCACGTCGAACTCGCGCCGCCCATCCGAAACACCACACCTCGAGGGATAAGCACATGGCTGGAGAAACGGTAATCACCGTCGTCGGGAATCTGACGGCCGACCCCGAACTGCGTTTCACGCCGTCCGGTGCCGCGGTCGCCAACTTCACGGTGGCGTCGACGCCGCGCACCTTCGACCGTCAGACCAACGAATGGAAAGACGGCGAGGCGCTGTTCCTGCGGTGCAACATCTGGCGCGAGGCCGCCGAGAACGTCACGGAGTCGCTCGTCAAGGGCACCCGCGTCATCGTTTCCGGCCGCCTCAAGCAGCGCTCTTTCGAGACCCGTGAGGGTGAGAAGCGGACGGTGTACGAGCTCGACGTCGATGAGATCGGCCCTTCGCTGCGGTATGCGACCGCCAAGGTCACGCGCGCTTCGCGCGGTGGCGGCGGTGGCGGCTTCGGTGCGGGCGGCGGCAGCCGTCCGACGTCGAGCCAGCCCGTGGCGAACGAGGACCCGTGGGGCAGTGCGCCCCCGGCGGGTTCCGGCGGTGCCGGCGACGAACCACCTTTCTGAGATCTATCTGGAGTAATTCATGGCAAAACAAAAGGGTCGGAAGCCCCGCATCGAAAAGGTCGTCAAGGCCAAGGCGTGCAGCTTCTGCAAGGACAAGGGCCAGGTCATCGACTACAAGGACACCGCGCTTCTGCGTCGGTTCCTGTCGGACCGCGGCAAGATTCGGTCGCGTCGGGTGACTGGTAACTGCGTGCAGCACCAGCGCGACGTCGCGATCGCCGTCAAGAACTCGCGCGAGGTGGCGCTGTTGCCGTTCACCTCGTCGGGCCGATAAGCGGAAGGGATCAGACTCATGAAGCTCATCCTGACTGCTGCTGTCGAGAACCTCGGTGTCGCCGGCGACACCGTCGAGGTCAAGGACGGCTATGGCCGCAACTACCTGCTGCCCCGCGGCCTGGCGATCGTCGCCACCCGTGGTGCCGAGAAGCAGGTCGAGGGCATCAAGCGGGCCCAGCAGGCCCGCGAGGTGCGCGACGTGGAGCACGCCAACGAGCTGAAGCAAGCCCTCGAGGGCCTCGCGTCGGTGTCCCTGGGTGTGCGCACGCACGACTCGGGCAAGCTGTTCGGCTCGGTGACCGTCAATGACGTCGTCGGTGCCATCAAGAACGCTGGCGGGCCCGCCGTCGACAAGCGCAACGTGGAACTGCCCAAGGGCCACATCAAAGCCACCGGCACCTACCCGGTGATCGTGAAGCTGCACCCGAACGTCGCCGCCAACTTCGAGTTGGCCGTCGTCGCGGAGTAAGCCACACGCAAACGAAGCCGCCGCCCGGTTGATCCCGGGCGGCGGTTTCGTTTTGTCTGGGCTCGGTCGGCGCGAAACCGGGCTCGGTCGGCGCGAATCCGGGCTCGGTCGGCGATGGTGGTCGAGTGCCGTCGAGCCGCTAGGCGAGACGGCGTATCGAGACCCGCTACCGCAGGCTCGGCGGCAGCAGATGCGACGGCGGGTTCGCGTCGCGCACATCGCGGGGCGCATAGAACTTGTGCCACTTGGGGCTGATGACGAATCCGCGGCCAGCAGTCCACATGCAGGACACGACGGCGGGACGCGGACGCGCACAGGTGACGTCGTAGATGTGGATGCTGCGCTTCACCGGCAGCACGGGAGCCCGGAAGTACGCCTCGGGGACGAGGCTGATGGTCGGTGCGGCCAATCCCGCGGGCGTGACCCACCACGGGCCCTGGTGGTTGTTGAGCAGGACGCCCTGCATTCCGGGCGGGGCGGTGGCCGGACGGCCCTTGCAGGCGACGCGGCCCGGACGCGATCCGATGGAGCAATAGAACTCGCCGGCGCGGAAGAAGGCCCGGCCGTTGTTGTCGTAGTTGTACGAGACGTAGCGGTTGGCGTCGACGGCGGGATAGGCGGCGAAGTCGAGTTCGGGTGGGGTCGCGGCCGTGGCCAATCCCGGCGCGAGAGCAAGCGCAGACCCGACGGCGACGACGGCTGTCATCGCGCGCAGCAGTACCTTCTTCATGCGGATTCTCCCCTTGTGTTGTCGAGTGACATTCCACCACGGAACGTCCAGGCCCGGGACACCTGGGGATAATTCCCAGCGACCGTCCAGGGACCCGCACCGCAGACACCGACTGTTGTGATGCCGTTCACATTATCGACGCCTACGCGAGGTTGAGGGTTTGCTTGAGAGTTGTTTCGGCGCGTTGCGCACGACACGCCGAACAGGACAAAAGTCACCTGCTGTGGACAACGAAAACCATTCATAACCAGGGGAAACAATCCGATATCTCGTGTCACCAGATAGTTTTCCCCCGATTTGTCCACAGTCCTTCACGGTGAATGCGCAACAATCCACAAGTTCTCCACAAACTGTCCACAGGGTGCTGTTTGAGCGTTTCCCGAATCGCCCTTACCCTTCCCAAAGTTGAATCGCTAGGCCCTTCGACGACGCGGAGGCGGGACGGCACCGAGAACGCCGCGGGAACCTCCCGAAGCCGCCGTTGTCAGGGGTCTGCCGTATCAAGGACATGAAGGCGGGCCGACGCGGCCCAAACGCGGGGACTGGATGACATCCAGGAAGGGGGTGGGCGTGTGTCTGTGACCGAGGACCAGGGTCACGAACCGATGCCCGACGACCTGCCGAACGAGGAGTTCGGTCGGCAGCCGCCCCAAGACCAAGCCGCAGAGCAGTCCGTCCTCGGCGGGATGATGCTCTCCAAGGACGCCATCGCCGACGTGCTGGAGAAGATCCGGCCCGGCGACTTCTACTTGCCGTCGCACCAGGCGGTCTACGACGCGATCCTCGACCTGTTCAACAAGGGCGAACCTGCAGACGCGGTCACCGTCGGCGCCGAGTTGGAGCGCCGCGGCCAACTGAAGCGCGTCGGTGGCGCCCCCTATCTGCACACGCTCATCTCGACGGTGCCGACCGCGGCCAACGCCGGGTTCTACGCGGAGATCGTGGCGGAGAAGGCGATCCTGCGACGGCTGGTGGAGGCCGGCACGCGGATCGTGCAGTTCGGCTATGCCGGCGGCGAGGGCCAAGACATCGCCGAGGTCGTCGACCGCGCACAGGCCGAGGTGTACGACGTCACCGAGCGGCGCACCTCCGAGGACTATCTCCCGCTCGAGGAGCTGCTCCAGCCGACGATGGACGAGCTGGATTCGATTGCTTCGCGCGGCGGAATCTCCTTGGGCGTGCCGACGGGTTTCGCCGACCTCGACAAGCTGACCAACGGGCTGCACCCGGGGCAGATGATCATCGTCGCGGCGCGTCCCGGCGTCGGAAAAGCGCTCGCGCTCGACACCCCGCTGCCGACACCGAGCGGCTGGACCACGATGGGCAACGTCGCCGTCGGCGACCTCCTCATCGGCGCCGACGGGAAGCCGACGAAGGTAGTCGCCAGCACCGACGTGCTCACCGAGCGGACTTGCTACGCCGTGCGCTTCGACGACGGCGGCGTGCTCGTCGCCGACGCTGAGCACCAGTGGCAGTCGCAGATCGACGACCATGTCGTCGTCGCGACGACCGAACAGCTGCGGCCTTTCGTCGGCTGCGCGTCCGTGCGCAACGCCGAACCGCTCGAGTTGCCCCGACGGCGCTTCGCCTACGGCCCGTACACGGTGGGCGCGCTGGCCGGAATGGCCTTCGACGACCCTGAGATCGGCATGCGCATCGACGCCGAGGGCGAGGTCGACGTCCTCACGCTGATGGCCGACCTGGGCGGACAGGTGCCGGTGGAGTACCTGCGCGGCTCGATCGCTCAGCGTCGGGCGCTGCTGGCCGGCATTCTCGATGCGCGCGCAATCGTCGAGGACGACGGGCGGATCACCGTCGCCGCCGCGACGCGGCACATGACCTTTATCGTCGGGGACCTCGTCGCCGGACTCGGTTACACGTATCGACGGCTGGCGTCGGGATGGCTGAGCGTCGAGGCCGACGACGACGTGTTCACCGTCCACCACAAGGCGGTCCGGCATAAGGAGCTGCGGCGGCCGACCCATTCGCGGCGGATCGTCGCGATCACGCCGGTGCCGAGCGTGCCGGTGCGCTGCGTGCAGGTCGACAATCCCGACCACCTGTACCTGGCCGGCGAGGCGATGGTGCCGACCCACAATTCGACGCTGGCCCTGGACTTCCTGCGATCGTGCTCGATCCACCACGGACTCACCGGTGCGATGTTCTCGTTGGAAATGAGCAAGAACGAAATCGTCATGCGCCTGCTGTCGGCAGAAGCGAAGGTGAAGCTCGCGGACATGCGCGCCGGCTCGATGAGCGACGACGACTGGACGCGCCTGGCCCGCCGGATGGGCGAGATCTCCGAGGCGCCACTGTTCATCGACGACTCCCCGAACCTGACGATGATGGAGATCCGCGCCAAGGCCCGTCGGCTCAAGCAGCGCCATGACCTGAAGATGGTCGTCGTGGACTACATGCAGCTGATGACGTCGGGCAAGAAGGTCGAATCGCGCCAGCAAGAGGTGTCGGAGTTCTCCCGCTCGTTGAAGCTGTTGGCCAAGGAGCTCGAGGTCCCGGTCATCGCGATCTCCCAGCTCAACCGTGGCCCGGAACAGCGCACCGACAAACGCCCGCAGGTCTCGGACCTGCGCGAGTCGGGCTGCCTCCCGGCGTCGACGCGCATCCTCCGTGCCGATACCGGCGCACAAGTGACACTGGGCGAGCTGATGGAATCGGGCGAGCAACCGCTGGTGTGGTCGCTCGATGAGCGCATGCGGATGGTGGCACGCCCGATGGTGAAGGTCTTTCCCAGCGGGCGCAAGGAAGTGTTCCGCCTACGCTTGGCATCCGGCCGCATTGTGGAGGCAACGGGCAACCACCCGTTCATGACGGTCGACGGTTGGATCGCACTGGAGGACCTCAAGGTCGGCGACCGCGTCGCCGCCCCACGCTCGGTACCCGAGCCAGCTGAGACCAAGGAGATGGCCAACGACGAGTTGGTCATGCTCGCGCACATGATCGGTGACGGCTCGTGCGTGAAGCGTCAGCCATTGCGGTATGCCAGCGTCGACGAAGCAAACCTCAGTGCCGTGACCATTGCCGCGAAGGCGTGGGGAGTCGAGGCTGTCCGCGACGACTACGAAGCAGCACGGGTGACGACACTCCGGCTACCGGCGCCGTACCACCTCACACACGGCAAGCGGAACCCTATCGCCAAGTGGCTCGATGAACTCGGATTGTTCGGGCTGCGCAGCTACGAGAAGTTCGTTCCCGAGCCCGTCTTCATGACGCCCAACAGCCAGGTGGCACTGTTCCTACATCACCTCTGGGCCACCGATGGTTCGGTCCGCTGGGACGCGAAGCTGAAGCAGGCTCGGATCTACTACGCCACCACCTCGCGACGCCTTGCTGACGACGTTTGCCAACTCTTGGCCCGTCACGGCATCTATGGTCGCGTCATCAGGACGGCAAAGTCGGGCTATCGCCCGTGCTGGAATGTGCAAGTCAGTGGCCTCGACAATCAGATGACTTTCCTCACCGAGATCGGCGTCCATGGCGACCGTGGTGTGAAAGCAGCCGAGTGTCTGGTCAATCTCGCTGGCGTCGTCTCCAACACCAACACCGACACTGTCCCTGCCGAGGTCTGGACCAAGGTCCGCGAGCTTCTCGCCGATCGAGGTATGACTCATCGTCAGTTCGCTGCGGCGATGGGTTCACGATTCTGCGGTTCCACCATGTGGAAGCACTCGCCCAGCCGCAGCCGATTGGCGCGTGTTGCCCAGATTCTCGATGATTCCGACATCGAGATGCTTGCGACAAACGACGTCTACTGGGACCGCATCGTCGAGGTCACGAGTATCGGCGAGCAAGACGTCTTCGACGGGACGGTCCCGGGTACCCACAACTTCGTTGCCGACGGCGTCTCCGTCCACAACAGTTTGGAGCAGGATGCGGACATGGTCATCCTGCTGCACCGACCCGATGCGATCGAGCGCGACGACCCCCGCGCCGGCGAGGCCGACATCATCGTCGGCAAGCACCGCAACGGTCCGACACAGACGATCACCGTCGCGCACCAGCTCCATTTGAGCCGGTTCGTCGACATGGCCCGCGACTAGACACCCTTGTCGAGATGCAGCGAAGATTAGCAAGGTGGTCCCGCTTGTTTAACAAGCCTGATCACGGCGTAAGAATCGCCCTGACTAGGGCAAACATGGTCAGGCGAGCGTTGCCCGTAGCCCGCGTTTCGGTATGATTTCCTGCTAATTTTGCCGGGGAATCTATTCCTGGAAATCGCCGAGTGCGCGGGTGAAACCGGGCGACGAAGGGGCTGAAGTGACCGGCGGCTGGCGGCAGGCTATCGGCGATTGGCTTGTGGGATGAGCTCGTCTAATTCGCAGATGACGTTGGTGCTGGTTTTGGGGATGTGCTCGGCGGATTCGACGCTTGCTCGGTGACTCCGTGACCGGGCTTGGTCAGCGGAAGGGTTGCGAGGTGCTTCTGGAGCCGCTTCGACATCGGCATGAACGTGACGAAGGTCAGGCTTCCCGAGACAACCGCGCCTACCAGCGGCACGACCTTGGCTGCGCTCTTGGCGAAGACCTGCTTGGTCATCTGAATGCCCAGGAGCCCTGCAACCTTCTTGACCACCGGATATATCGCACCCTTGGTGAGAGCCTTCTGCGGCAGCTTCCTGGCCACTTCACTTGCGATCAACTTCGAGACTTGCGCCACGCCGGCCTGGGCCGCGTTCACGCCAAACATCACGCCGATGAACAGCGTGAGCATGCTTTCGGTCGCGGAGTCCATTCCGTCGGCGCTGTCGTCGAAGAGCTCCGGCCAGCTGTAGATGTAGGCGAGCTTCTGGACGACGCGAAGAAGGTGCCCATAGTACTGCGCGATATCAGCCGGGACCGTGCCGATCGCTGCGAGGCCTCCAGGGATGCCGGCTGCCGTGGAAAGTGTCGTCACCTTGCCGGTCTCGAACTTGATCACGCTGTTGGCGATCTTGTCGATCACTTGAGGTGTTACGCCTGCTTCGGCCGGTGTTGTGGCGATAGCGAGTTTGATCTGCTCGTCGGTGCAGTATCGCTTCAGCTCTCTGCGGAGGAAGGCCTCCCGGTTGATCTGCACACCCGGCAGCTGAGCCGATGCCTGCAGCGTCTGCTCGAACTTCGTCGACGGAGCGACCTGATTGCCTTTGGCCATGGGAGCAACCTATCGCAGCCTTCCGACACGGACCGCTGATGGGGCGAAGGAGACGTCGGCCTATCACCCGAAATGCCTCGCTGACCGATTGTCGACTTGCTCCCTTAGTAGCCCTTCGACCTCGATTTCTTGCTAGATTTGGTGCTAATTCCTGCGGAAGCGGAGGTGTCACTTGACCGAGAGTTCCCGCGCGGCGGTGACGTGGCGGTTCCGATTCGCTGGCGACAAGGTGTCCCGCGTGTTGAACTGGCGGTCCGACGGTCCGCCGGATCTCGCACGTGTAGTTCCGATTCGCAAGCCTCGATCCTCGGAACGTCACCGGCACATACCTGTCACTGCGTATTCACTGACCATGCGCGACCACCTAGAACTCGAGTCGGGCCTCGAGCATGACCTCTTGCGACGCCTGGACCGGCTCAACGATATCGTCGCGCTGATACCGCAACCGTGTCAGCTGAAGCGGGGCGGATCGTCCTCGGCGAAAAACACGCCCGACTTACTCAGCCTTGACGACACCGGGGCGGTAACGCTCTGGAATGCACGCCTGCCGCACAAGATGGACGACAAATTCAAGCTTCAGGTCGCAATGGTCGAGGCCGCCTGCGCGAATGTGGGATGGCGTCACGAGGTATTCAACGGACTCGACCGCGTAGAACGCCTAAACCTTCTGTGGCTGCACGGCTACCGCCGAAGGCCTTCCTGGTATGACCAGGTGGCTGGCGAGATCGGGAAGGAAGCAAGTAACGACGCCGCGACTCTGGGCTCCCTATTTCGTCTGGATACCGGAAACGGGGAGGCCATCGCCGTGGTCTGGCACATGGTCTGGTCCGGTGAGCTGGATACCAACCTCTCGAAGCGATTGACGATGGAAACGCCAGTGCGCGCGGGACTGGTGGCGTAGTGGACACAAGTCGCACAGTGGTTGAGGTCGGTGGCCGACTTCTGACTGAGTGGGGAACCGGTCTGGTGACAGCGGTATCAGCGGCCGGCGTAGACCTCCGCACCAGCGTCGGCGATTCCTTGCACGTCGATTGGCCCGAACTCGCAGAGGTGCGAGTCGTGGTCGATGGCGATGTAGCGCCAATCAGACCGGCGCTCCGCCCGTACTGGGATGGCCTGTCTGAGGAAACGCGCCGAGCCGCCCTCGACAAACTTGAAATCGTGCATGAGATACTGACCGGCTACCGGGACGGTCACGCCGAACTCGCGCGCGATGGCGAACCGCGCCCACCCTTCGGCGAAGGCTTCGGCGTCTCCGAGGCGGCGCGCTGTCGCGCGATGGCGGTCGCGTTGCAGCAAGAAGCTGTGGGAGATCGTGCCCTACAACGCCGCATCGCGAACGGTGAGATCAAGCGATCGGCTCCGGTCGACAGCACCATCCGCAACTGGGTGCGTGCATGGAAACGCGACGGACTACTCGGGCTCCTCGATGCCAGATCCCTGCGTCGCGAACAGACGTGGGAGCGAATCGATGAGCGCTATCGGACTGTTGCTGAGTTGGTCTTCGCCACCCTGGACGGAGATCGGGCGGACGCCAACATCAGCGAGCTTGATCGGCGGATCAAGGTTGAGCTCAAGCGTGCAGGGCACGTGGATGTCTCCACGCCGCAGCGTCTGACGGCAGAGTATCTCGCGCACCTCAAACGGGGCGCGGGCGCAACAACCCGCACCCAGAGAAGCCGGTCGCTACAGCGCGTGTCGGGCAAAGAGCACTTCCCCGCAATCAGGCCTGGGCAAATAGTCGCCATCGACGCCACGAGGGCGGACAACCTCGTATACGACCCGCTTCTCGGGCGACCCTTCAGCGTCGAAATCCTCACTGCAATCGACGTCGCCACCAGAGTGGTCCTCGCACTGCGCGTGGTGCCGAAGAGCGCCGATGGAATCGATGCCGGGCTACTTCTCTACGACATCTGCCGCCCGTTCTCGATGATGGTGGAGGGCACCACCATCAGTCACTGGCGCTGGGCCGGTTTGCCCCAAGTCGTCGACGCTTCTGATGTCGCGGTCAACGTTGGGCGCAGAAGTGTTGCACCCGATTTCACTACGCTTCAAGGAGAGCACCACATCCCTGGCGTCATGCCGGACGCGATCCGCGCCGACCACGGTTCGATCTTCGTGTCCGATCACTTCCGCGCGATTCTGCGCGACTTCGGGATTGACTTGTTGCTCAGTCGCGGGAAGAAGCCAACGGACAACCCCCACGTTGAACGCTGGCACGAGACGCTACAACGGGCCGTTCAACAGCTCCCCGGCTACAAAGGTCGCAATACCTCGGAGCGCGGTCGATTGGTCGCCGAGGAGGCATTGGTCACGGCCGCCGAACTGGAAGAACACCTTCGGCGATTCGTCGCCTTGGACTACCACCGGTCGTGGCACACAGGCTTGGTTATCGGTGGTGAGCCCACCGCTCGCACCAGTCCTTTGGAGCTCTGGGACATCATGCTCGACGTCACCGGCCGTATCGACGTACCGCAGCGTGCAGACATGATCTATCAGATGCTTCCGGTCAAGTGGGGCACAGTCGGAGTCGCAGGTGTCGAGTTTGCTGAGATGGTCTACGACGGCAAGCTGCTCGATGATTTTCGGAATGTCGCACGGGGCCAGTTCAGGGACGACGACAACAAGGTTCCCTTTCTTGTCGACCCGCACGACTTGTCGAGCATCTGGTTCCCGCACCCCGAGACCGGCCGTGTACGCCCCGTTGCGTGGCGAGGATCTTTCTTCACTGACGCGCCGATGACCGATACGATCGTTCAGGCTGTTAGGCGGCGCGTCCGCGAACGCGGCGGCAACCACATTCTGAGTCGGGGCTCAGCGCAGCGGCAGATCCTCGACGAGCTCACGGAACTCACCTCTGGGCCCGTTCCAACTGACTGGACTGCCAAACTGTCAGCCGCGCACCGCAGAGTTGAACAATCGCGCAAAGACCACGAAGAAGCTCAGGCAGCCCAAGGTGCAACCCGCGACGAAGCCACTCAGTCGGGCGGCAACGAAGCACGCACCAAGACGCCCCATACCGATTCACCCCAGGACGACGTTCCCTTGGACATCCTCGACGTCCCGTGGCCGACGATGCGGGCCGACTCCTGATGGACTCTCTCGCTTGGCATTTGGCTTGCACCAAAACGGAGTTGCCAGAACCACCTCTGTACACGTCGGCTGGTTGGGACAGGATGACATCCGAGGACCGCTCGCGGGCGGTCGATGCGCTGCGTCAATGGATGAATGGACTCTACGTCGAAACGGCCGAGACCCGCGCAGTCGCAGACCGACTCACTGAGATCGTGCAGGAGAATTCTGAAACGGGCCCCGGTGCGAAGGCAATAGCGTCGGTCACAGGCGCAAGCACGCTCGGGAAGAGCACGGCGGTCCGCCGCTGGGCCACAAGGAAATACGTGGAATGGATCGTAGGCGCACCGAAAGGCCCTGCAGAACTGCCCACGTGGAACCCTCAGCCAACGATCGACGCAGACCTATGCCCCGTCGTTTGGGTCAACCTGCAATCTGGCTCGATGGTCAAAGGATTCAACTCCCAAGTCCTTGACTTCTTCCGCTTATCCGCCAGCGGCGCCGCCCACCAGACGTCAACCGCCGCGGTCAGGGCATTGGCACGCCACGGCGTGCGCACCCTTCTCATCGACGACTTCCATCTACTGCGTACCAACTGGAAGGGCGGCCGGGAGGTCCTCGATCACGTGAAGTACATGAACACCGAGCTCGGCGAATTCAACGCCAGCTTAATTCTGGTTGGGACAGACCTCGAATCCAGTGAAGCCATGAGCGATGCCCAGCTTATCGGCCGCCTCCAGCCAATGAGCTTCAGTCCTTACGGAATCGAGACTTCGGAGGAGCAACACGCGTGGCAGCAACTGCTCTACGGGCTGGAAGGTTATCTCCTTCCGCATCTCCCTCGGGCAAGCGAAGGGCTTCTCACTTCACAGCTCGCGGGGCCCATCTGGAAGCGATCTCAGGGCTACGTCGGTGACGCGACACGCCTCCTCCGCATTGCGACACTTGCAGCGATCGCCGACGGCACGCACACGATCAACCCAGAACACCTGAAGGAAGTCCGCCTCAGTAAACGAGCGCACGCAGCAGAGGCGGAAATCGATCTTCGGCGCCGCAGCAAGCAGAGCAGGGTGTGATGTCACCGGCAGACAACGGAAGGGGGCTATCCATGCGAGAGCCTCGTATCGGCTATCTGCCTGCTCGACCGATTCCAGCCGACGATGAATCGCTGGAGTCCTTCGTATTGCGCGCGGCGACGGCGAATTGCACCACCGTCACCAAGATCCTTGGTCGAAGTCAGTTATCGCGATCAGCGTCTGACTACGAGCCGATTCTGCGGCACCTGGCCACGCTGACGCGCCAGCCATTCTCGCGCATTTCGGCGATGACCCTTGATGACTGCCATAGTCGAGTGCTCGCGAAGGAAGGCTGGCTGGCAAGTGAGTGGGGTCAGCATTGCCGTTGCGCCCCAAACGGAGTGGCACGGCGAGAGTGGGCTTTGGCTCTGTCTCCGGTCTGCTTCTACTGCGGGCACCTCATCGGGATGCCCGGTAGTGGCACTGCGCAGTTGACCAGAGTTCCCAATCGGATTCTGTCGGTCTGCAAGGAGGTCTCGTCCGCTGCACACAGATCTACGACTGACTTCGATGCACTCGACCGACTTGAGTGTCTCCGTGCGGAACTACCCTCGGTGGCTCGTCGGCTCAGTCGAGGATCTGCACACTGGATCCCAGCTGATGCTCAGTTGGTGACCACTGCGACGGCAGATCTTGCGACGAGTCACGAGTCCGAGGAAGAGCTACCGCGATCTCCTGCCGTTCGTGCACTGGCCATCGCAATGGCCTGGGAAGAACAGCGAACGTGGCTGACACCACGAGTATCTCCACATCCACGTCCCACTCCTGTCCGACCAGAGAATTCTGAAATACCCGATTCGCAGGTCTTCACTCGACGGGTACTCCGCACAGGCGCGAAGACTGTCAAGACCATGCGGTTACCGAAGAGCTCAGTCCGCCATCCACGCGGCGAAGATCTGATGCGGCTGGCGCTTGGCCATACGCAATTGACGCTTGACCACATCCCAGGGATCTACCGGCAAGAAGGCGAACCGTTCGTGCTCGACCCCGCCCAGTGGTTGTGGCGTTCCAGAGTCGCGCTACTTCTCAGTCAATGTGTTCGGTTGCGCGATCATTGGAGCCTTGCCGACGAGCCGACCTACCGTCTGACGAAAGCTGGTAGCTACTCGATTTGCATAGGGGCGTGGCCGAAATGGACTCCGATCTTCCACCGCGAGAGCGACATTGCCCATGCGATGAATCTGGCGCGAGCTCTATGCCTCGACGAGCTCGTCAACTACCGTGAGCGCCGCGACGCGTTAAGACGGATTGAAGCCGCCCCGCCGGACCTGGTCGGCACCCTGCCCGCAGCCGCCCGGAACTTCGATGGCTGCGCCCGGCTCGCCGCATCTTGGATGTGGTTCGATGCAACCTGTGATAGCCCGCGTACATGGCCAGACGCCGAACACCTGAAAGCATTTGACGCTGCGCTCAACCCCGAAGGCCGTCTCATCCTCCGCAGTGCCGCCGAAGCGATCTGCGTCGCCGACGAAGATCTTGTGCGTCAGGTTGGGAGTGGAGACTTCGGTGTGGTGGATTCGGACCGAGTCTCAGAAGAGGACCGGACTCGTGTGGGCGCGTGACTTCCAGTCGCTCGCCCACTGCGGGCGCTACCAAACCGCGACGGCGATGGAGCCTCTGAGCTAATGCTCCCCGCTCGAGTTGCAATCGATCCACGCGAGTCGCTTGATTCGTACCTCGAGCGGATTGCACTTGTGAACGATCTGACGACCAAGAGTCTTGTCCGCATGCTCAAGGAGAACCGGGACGGATCGTCGGTCTCGACGGCTTTCATGCTGGTCCGGCCTAGCGATGAGCTCGTCGGCCGAATAGTGGATCTCACTGGGCTGGGGGCATCGGCCGTCGAGAATTCGACCTTGTTGCGTTACGACGGAGGCGCGCCACTCAACCTCGACGGCTTCGACCCGCTCGATCGGGCGAGCTACCGCGCCATCGTTTGCCAGGGGTGGTTCCCGCAGCATGGGACGCAACTATGCCCACTCTGCCTATCGCACGACGGAATCTGGCAGCTGTCGTGGAAGCTACCGGTGTCGACAGTGTGTCCCGACCACGGCGTCTACCTGGTCGCTGAGTGTTCAAGATGTAGCCGGCGCTTTCGAACGCGACACCACAGTCCGCTGCGTCCTCGGCTCGATGAACACCAGCCGTGCGGGAATCCGCTCGGATTCTCGGCTCCCTGCCGACACTCCATCCTGAGAGAGAAACCGACGGCTGCATCCGAAGGTGCAATTCGGACCGCAACACGGGTTACGGCCGCTATCCAAGGCGAAGAAACGAGCGTTCTCGATGGCGCTCTCGCGCCCCCCGCGTACCTCGCAGAAGTCCGAAACTTAACCACTCTTCTACTTCACCTCGCATTCCGGTCTCGCGCAAGGGGTTTCGTCGAATGGGCCGGAGATCTCCAAGCCGAAGCCGCTGGTCGCACAACTGAGCTTCGAGGGCCTCGGTGGGGTATTCAGCCGCCGACAAGTGCAGTCACCCGCGGTGAAGCACTGGCGGAGGCGGATGGGATTCTGTCCAGTCCGGAGAGTGCGGACGCCGTCGCACGGTTGGCCGAGTGGTTCGATCTGATCCCGGACGTCCCGGGCGGCCCGAGAGGATGGATCGTCAATCGCGCGGCAAAGAGTCCGGTGTTGAGCTGGCTGGTGGTCCAGGTGCTTTCAGCCCGCCGCCATGTCGGCCTGCAGATCGATCATCACGACGCGTTGATCGATCTGCCGCTGTCTGCGATCCCTCAACTCCTCGATGAGCACACCTACCGTCGTCATTTCGCTGGGATGCTGACAACGCAGGAAAGCACGGGGCGGCTGTACGCCTCCCTGTGTATTGCGCGCGCACAACGGCCAGGGTCGACGTGGTCCACTGCTGCAGCGAGTATCGAACTCGACCCGGACATTGGCAGACGGACATCGCGAGCGGCGAGCACGCGACTGGCCGCGAGTCCTTCAGAGATCGCGGCAGCCGCCAGCGCGGCAGCGAGGGAACTATCGCGTCGACGGGATTTTCGGGCGCTCGAGCGACGAGTCATCGAGCTCGCGAGTACGCCCGACACGTGGTTCACCGATTGGGCGCGGTCGGCGAGTCCGAGGAGGCGCGCGGCCGCACTCCCGTACGCGGTGACATGGATGTGGTGCGAGGTTGCTCAGGGGGGGTTGGACACCAGCCCGGCGTGGCCGCCGCCGGTGACCCGACAATCGAAGGCGGCTTATCGGGTGTTTCGTGACACGCTTCCGGAGGAGTTGGGGCGAGCATTGCGCGAACTCGCCGATGGGAACTCGAGGTGACGGGCGTCGGGCGGCACCTCAGCGAAGTCTTCGACAGCTTCTCAGCAAGCGTTCGAAGGCCTGGCAATGCCACTCGGCTTGGTCTCGTTGAATTCCTGGCGATGGCGAACCTGTCAGTATCGGCGGGTAGCGTTCGAGGGCTGGCAATGAGGAGGTCCACGCGTGCAGCTTGAAGAGTTGAAGCCCGGTCTGCGAGTCGAGGGTCTCATTCCCGCAGAGGTGATCACTGTCATCGCTGCTCAATGGCATGGCACGGACGCACTCGCACTCACTTACCAGAACGGCTCAGGTGGACTTGGCCAACAGGTTGTGTTCCGCAAGGACCAGGACAACCTCAGCGTCGCCACCAGCGGTAGCCGCGCGTTTGACGCCACCGCCAGCGACTTCAAGCTCGTCGCCGAGGCCCAACGTATCTCGCTGGCCGGCCTTTTCGATCCAATGCTGGCCGTCGCCACGAGCGACGTGCAGCCGCTGCCGCACCAGATTCGCGCGGTGTACGGCGAACTCCTACCGCGGACCCCGCTTCGGTTCCTTCTCGCCGACGACCCCGGTGCCGGCAAGACGATCATGGCCGGCCTCTACATCAAGGAGCTGCTGCTCCGCGACGACGTCAAGCAGTGCCTGATCATCGCTCCCGGTGGACTGGTCGAGCAGTGGCAGGACGAACTGTTCTTCAAGTTTGGGCTGCGGTTCGACCTGCTGACCAACCAGCTCATCGATGCCAACATCAACCTCAACGTCTTCGAAACGAACCCACTCGTGATCGCACGCATGGATCAGCTCTCCCGCAACGAGGCACTCCAGGCCCAACTGAAGGAGACGGAGTGGGATCTGATCATCGTCGACGAGGCACACAGAATGGGAGCGCACTACTTCGGCGGGAAGCTGGAGAAGACCAAACGCTTCCTGCTGGGGGAGCTGCTCGGCCAAATTACCCGCCACCTCCTGCTGATGACCGCGACTCCACACTCGGGCAAGGAAGAGGACTTTCAGCTCTTCCTCACTTTGCTCGACCGCGATCGGTTCGAGGGCAAGCAGAAGAAGTCTGTCGACGTCACCGGAATCATGCGGCGCATGGTCAAGGAAGACCTGCTGACGTTCGAAGGTAAGAAGCTCTTCCCTGAACGCATCGCCGAAACTGTGCCCTACGAGTTGACCGAGCGGGAGAAGGGCCTCTACGAGGACGTCACTCGCTACGTCCGCGAGGGCATGAACCGTGCCGACAGGCTTGGCGGCAAGCGTAAGAACACTGTCGGATTCGCCCTGACTGTCCTTCAGCGCAGACTCGCCTCCAGCCCTGAGGCGATCTACAAGAGCCTCGTCCGCCGCACCGAACGGCTGGAGCGCAAGAAGACCGAGATCCTCAACGGCACCTACAAGGAACCCGACGACGTCATCGGCTCGGGCGACTTCGACGAAGATGAATACAACGCCGAAGAACTGGAGCAGCTTGAGGAAGACGTGATGGACGCGGCCACCGCCGCCCAGACCGTCGAGGAGCTCAACGCAGAACTTGTCGAACTCGCCGATCTGATTGCGACCGCCAAGAAGGTCCGCGAGGCTGGCACCGACCGCAAGTGGACCGAACTCTCCACGATCCTCCAGGACAATGCGCTGGTCACCGATTCGAACGGTTGGCCACGGAAGTTCATCATCTTCACCGAGCACCGCGACACCCTTGACTATCTCCAGTCCAAGATCGGCTCTTTGCTCGGCAAGCCCGACTCGGTCAAGGCGATCCACGGTGGCGTCCGCAGAGGTGAGCGGCGCGTGATCACCGAGGAGTTCACCAAGAACCGCGACGTCCAAATCCTCATCGCAACCGACGCCGCTGGAGAGGGGCTTAACCTTCAGGCCGCGCACCTGATGGTCAACTACGACCTGCCGTGGAACCCCAACCGCATCGAGCAACGCTTCGGCCGCATCCACCGCATCGGCCAAGAAGAGGTCTGCCGACTCTGGAACCTCGTAGCCTCCAACACCCGCGAGGGTGAAGTCTTCACCCGCCTGCTGGAGAAGCTCGACCAGATGCGTCAGACATACGGTGGCAAAGTCTTCGACGTCCTCGGCGAGGCGTTCACCGAGACCCCGCTGCGCAACCTCCTGCTCGATGCCATCCAGCACGGCGAGCGCCCCGACGTCAAGGCTAAAATGCATGAGGTCATCGACGCGTCGGTCGGGGATGGACTCAAGGATCTCCTCGACGAACGGGCATTGGCGTCGGAGAACCTGGCCGAGGCCGACCTGCATGCACTGCGCGCGGCAATGGACGAAGCACGCGCCCGCCGCCTTCAACCGCACTACATCGAGATGGCATTCAAGGCCGCCTTCGCCCGCCTCGGCGGCCGCATCGTGAGGCGCGAACAGGGTCGCTACGAGATCGCGAACGTGCCCCAGCAAATACGCGCCGCAGGCACAGGGCCGATCGCAACCAAGTACGACCGAGTCACGTTCGATCTTGGCAAGGTCCACGCCGACGAACTCAGCCGCGCCGACCTTCTCGCCCCGGATCATCCGCTGCACGACGCGGTCATGGACGAGTCCGTGCGACAGTTCGGTGGTTCCCTCAACCGAGGCACGATCTTGGTTTCCTCGACGCTGGAGGAGACACACCTGCTCGTCGGCGTGATCGAAGAGGTCGCCGACGCGACCGGAGAGTCCGTCGCACGCCGCTTCGGCTACGCATACGTCGACAGCTTCGGCACCGTGACGCCTGCCGGCCCCGCGCCCTACCTGGACTGCGTGGCGGCACCCGAGAACGCTGTCACCGATACAGCCCGCACCCTCCCGTGGCTGGCAGGTGCTGAAGACAAAACCACGAGCTGGATTATCGCCAACCAACTCCCCGACTACCTCGACGACGTTCAGCCGAGGCGCCTCGCGGAGTTGAGTAAGGCACGTGACCTGGTCATCAAGCGGCTCGAAGGTGAACGCGACCGCCTCATCCTCGATGCCGCCGTCGCGGCGGAAAAGGAACGCGCCGGTGAGAAACCGAAAGAATCATCGGAGAGCCTGAATCGTAAAGCCGTCGAACTCGACGCCCGTCTACGCAAGAGGCTCGCACTGCTTGACCACCAGCAGCTTATGTCGACCAAGCCACCACGCATCGTCACCGCAGCACTGGTGCTCCCCGTCGGGATACTGGAGACCGACCTACCCGCGACCGCGCCCATCCACGCGAAGGAGACCAAAGAGGTCGAACGCCGCGGTGTCGACTTGGTGATGGCCCGTGAACGTGAACTCGGACGCAAGCCCGTCGAGCAGGCCTTCAACAATCCCGGTTTCGACATCCTCTCCACAGACGCCAAAGGCGACACCTACCGCATCGAGGTCAAAGCGCGTATCGAAGGAGCGACCGACTTCTTCGTCACCCACAACGAGGTGATGGTTGGTAAGAACGCCGCCCCGCGTTACCGCCTCGCTCTCGTCCGCGTCGACCCGCGTGGCGCCCAGCACGACGAGGTCCGCTACCTCGACAACCCATTCGCCACCACCGACCTCGGTGACTTCAACGCCACCGGCATCCGAGGCGATTGGTCCAAGCAGTGGGCAAAAGGGAAGGCGCCGTTTTGATGGCATCCAAGTCCTCCCGAAAACGGCGGAACAAGAAGCGCCGCCAGGACGCTACTAAAGCCGGGCACGCCGACCAACACGTTCAGGTAGTGCTGGAGCGCGCCTTCGATACTGCTGGGTTGCTTTCAGACGTCTCGAAAGCGACCGACCCTGCAGCGGAGGTTGAGCGGCGCATCGATGATGCGGCGACGCAGTTCGTCGAGGGGTTCGCTGGCTACGACCCTCTGGGAACGCTTGAGGCCATTCGCATGATGACGTTGCCGTTCGCCCCGGCGGGCGTCTCGCCGCCCGCCAGCGCGCAGAGCGGCCCCGCTGTCGCAGAGGTCTTGGCCGTTGTGCTCCGGTGTGCGGAGTCAGAGATGGATTCCGGTGTCGAACCCAAGCGGGTCGATCAAGACTGAATCGCCCCGGGTTTGTCAGAGGCTCGCAAGTGCCGCGTCGGCGGGTACCGGTGCGGGTGGTTGTGCTGATAGGTGTCCTCGAGCTCGATGGGCGGGATCATGCCGATCTCGCCGTGCAATCGCCGGTGATTGAACCAGTCGATGTATTCCGCGGTCGCGATCTCGAGGTCGTCGATATTCTTCCAGGGCCCGCGGTTGCGGACCAGCTCGGCCTTGAACAGCGAGTTGAAGGCCTCGGCCAGGGCATTGTCGTATGAGTCGCCGGTGGAACCGACCGAGGCGGCCGCGCCAGCCTCGGCAAGACGCTCGGTGTAGCGGATGGCGACGTATTGAACGCCCTTGTCGCTGTGGTGCGTGAGCCCGGTGACCGACTGGCCTGCGCGATCGCGGGTCCAGATGCCCATCTCCAACGCGTCCAGCGCAAGGTCGGTCCGTAGCGACTTCGAGAGCTGCCAGCCGACCACGCGGCGAGAGAACACGTCGATGACGAACGCGGCATACACCCAGCCGACGAAGGTGCGGCAGTAGGTGATGTCCGCGACCCACAACTGGTTCGGAGCGGTTGCAGTGAAGTCGCGATCGACCAGGTCAGGCCGACTATCCGGGCCGCGACCGGAGATCGTGGTGCGCGGGCCCTTGGCTCGGCTAATCCCTCGTAACCCCGCAACGCGCATGAGCCGCTCGACCGTGCAGCGCGCGACGACGACGCCTTCGCGACGCAGTTGGGCGTGGACCTTCTTCGCCCCGTAGACGCCAAAGTTCGCCGAGTGGACGCGGTGGATCTCGATCAGCAGTTCCTCGTCGCGCAGTGCTCGCTTCGAGGGTGGTCGGGTCTTGAACGCGTAGTACGTGCTCGGCGCGATCTGCGTGCCCGCTGCGGTCAGCGTCCGACAGATCGGCTCGACGCCGAACTCATGCTTGTACTGGTCGATGTATTCCACGATCAACGCTGTGGGCGGTCGAGCTCCGCCGCGAAAAAAGCCGAGGCCGACCTCAGGATCGAGTTCGCCCTGCGCAGCTCACGCACTTCCTTCTCCAGCTCGACCAGGCGCTGGGACTCGCTGGTCGTGGTCCCGGGACGGTGCCCCTCGTCGACCTCGGCCTGCACAACCCAGTTCCTCAAAGTCTCGGGATTGATCCCCAGTTGCTCGCCCACACGGCGGAACGTGCCCGACCTCGTCGATGGATCGCGCCGTGACTGAACAGCCATCCTCGTGACTCTCTCCCGAAGCTCGTCGGGGTACTTCCTCGGTGCTGCCATGCTCCTCATCCTCCCGTGGATTCAGAGCCTCCACCAGACCCGGGGCGATTCACCCTTCAGCAGTACCCACCCCAGCCCTGCCGCCAAGCCCCGAATTGATCTACCAACCCTTCGCCGAAGGTACCCCGGAGGCGGGCACCGTGGCGCCGACCTTCCTGCCGGGTCGGGGTGTCGAACAGGTGAATTGCACGACTAGCCCGGCGGACACTCCTCGACTTTCGCTATTATCAGTAGCACTTCGTGCGAACCAAGATCGCCAGGCGCCCGAGAGCAGTCTCGGGGATGGGAGTGTGGGTGCGGTGATGGCGGCCAGGCGCGGCGCGGGTCCTCGGTCCAAGGACGTGATGGATGACAAAGACCCGCGTTTGGTTCGTTCACGCAACCGGTTGGTTGATGCGGCATCTGCCCTGTTGAAGACCGGCGGGGTTGATGCAGTCACGGTCGGGGCGGTCTCCCGGATGTCGCGGGTGGCTCGAACGACGTTTTACCGGCATTTCGACGGCACCACCGATTTGTTGGCTGCGGCGTTCGAACGATTGTTGCCCCACGCCGACGTCCCTGACGCGCACGGACCAATCCGCGACAGTTTGGGGCGGTTGGTCCGTGCTCAGGCTGCGTTGATCGAGCAGGCGCCACTGCAATTGACCGCCTTGGCGTGGCTGGCGATGGTGCCGGAGGAGCCCGGGGAGCAGCAGAACACCCTCGCGCCGCTGCGCGCTCGTGTCATCGCGCAGTACCGGGAACCGTTCGATCAGGTGTTGCAGAGCGCCGCCGCCCAGAAGGAACTCGACGAGTTCGATCCCGGCGTGGCCATCACCCAGCTCGTGGGCCCGCTGGTCTTCGCGCGGCTGTCCGGCCTTCGCTCGATGAGTGGCGCGGACTGCGAACAGCTTGTCGACGACTTTCTCGCCGCCCACCGCCGCTGATCCGATAGTCCCGCGTCGCCGAACAATACATTCCTTTCGCTACATGCTGTAGCGTAGTGATACCGATTGATTCATTTGTCGAAGGGTGTGCGATGCCAACGCAGCGATGGATGCGTGAGCAGTGGTGAAGCTTCGGCGATCGACCGGTCGCGGTGAGTACAGCCGGTCGCTGGGGCAGGTGGGACGCTTCGTCTTGTCGCACAAAGCGCTGGTAGCGGGCGTCTGGGTGGCTGTTGCCGTGGTGTTGGCTGTGCTGTTTCCCCAGTTGGAAACAGTTGTGCGCCAGCAATCGGTGGACCCAATTCCTAAGGGCGTGCCGTCGTTTCAGGCGCTCGATCGCATGGGCGAGGCGTTCGACGAAAAGGGCGCGAAGACCACGGTGTTCGTGGCAATGGAAGATCCGGCCGGACTCACCGAGCCCGCCCGCCAACGCTATGACGACCTCGTGGTCCGGCTCCGCGCCGACCGCGATGATGTGCAGGCCGTACGCGACCTGCTCGCCGACCCGATCACTGCCCGACAAGCGCTCAGCGAAGACGGCAAAGCCTGGTACTTGCCCGTCGGGGTCAGCGGCAGCCTCGGCGGGCCGACGGCGGCCCACGCTGTGGAATCGATCCGCGAGACCGCAGCAGAGGTCTTTACCGGCACCAGCACGACAGTCCACGTGACCGGACCAACAGCGACCTTCAGCGACCAAATCGTCACCGCTGAAAAGGATCTGGTGGTCATCACCATCGCCACCGTCGTGCTGATCGCCATAATCTTGCTGATCGTCTATCGGTCGGTGTTCACTGCGTTGCTACCGCTTCTGGTCATCGGTATCAGTCTCGCCGTAGCCCGCGGAGTCATGTCTGCGTTAGGCGAACTGGGCATGCCAGTCTCGCAATTCACCGTTGCGTTCATGACCGTCATCTTGCTCGGCGCCGGTGTGGACTATTCGGTCTTTGTGATCAGCAGATACCACGAAAGGCTGCGCCAAGGCGCCGCCGCGTCCGACGCTCTCATCGATGCCACCGCCACCATCGGACGGGTGATCCTTGCGTCGGCAAGCACTGTTGCTCTCGCGTTCTTAGCCATGGTCTTCGGGCAGCTCAGCGTCTTCGCCACCCTCGGCCCCGCCTGCGCAGTGGCGATCCTCATCGGATTCCTCGCCACCGTCACGTTGTTGCCGCCAGTGCTGCTGTGGGCTGCGCGATGGGGGTGGGGTGCCCCGCGCAAAGACCTCACGCGGCGCTACTGGAACCGCATCGCGGTCCTCGTCGTACGCCGCCCGGCGCCGTTGCTGGCCGTCAGCCTCGTCGGATTGACGATCCTGAGCGTCACCGCGCTGGGCATTCAGATCACCTACGACGACCGAGACGGTCAACCCACAACCACCGACAGCAACGAAGGTTACGCACTGCTCAACCGGCACTTCCCGCAAGACATCACCATCGCGGAATTTGTCGTCGTGGATTCGCCCACCGATCTGAGAACAACCAACGGACTTGCCGACCTTGATCAGATGGCAGCTCGGATTGCGCAGATCCCCGGCGTCACCCGTGTGGTCGGTGTCACTCGCCCGACCGGAGCCAAACTCGAACAAGCCCAACTCTCCTGGCAGAACGGGCAGATCGGCGATCGGGTGGCCGGCTCAGTGGGTGAGGGCCAAGCCCGCAAAGGTGACCTCGAACAATTGCGTTCTGGTGCAGACCAACTCGCCGACGGCCTCGAACAACTCGACATACAGATCCGCACCAATCTCACCCCACTGGCTGGCATTCTTAACCAAGTCACCACCATCGGGGCCGAAATAGGTCAATACCAACCACTTCTACAAACACTGACCGCCGCCGCACCCCAACTCGACCAAGCCGCGCAGAACGCCCCTCAGCTAGCAGCCCTGGCCGAACAGTCATCAGCCGCCATAGCCACAATCACCTCAGTGCTCCCGTTACTGGATAACTCAGCGCTGTGCACTCAACTACCCCAATGCAGCACCCTGCGCCAACAAGCCCGCGATCTCGCCGCACTCCGCGACAGCGGGTTCTTCACCCAGATCACGACACTGTCCACCCAGCTCGCGCAGATGGACACCCCCCTCACCGCGGTCACCAACCAACTCAACGCCACCGTCGCCACCCTCGAGACCACGCTGGGAACCATCGGGGCCCAAGACCTGCCAACCAAACTCGCCCAACTGCAGACCGGGGTCTCCCAACTCGCCGCCGGCTCGCGAACACTCGCCGAAGGCGTATCTGCACTCGTCGACAGCAACCTTCAACAACTCGCCGGCATGGCCACGCTCGCCGCCCAACTACAGACCACCGCGCGCGAAACCCGCGGCTCGGACTCGGCCACCGGCTTCTACTTACCCAAAGATGCTTTCGCTGACCAGCAATTCGCCGACGTTGCGCGCCAATTCATCTCCCCGGACGGACACACCGTGCGCTACGCCGTCCAGACAAGCTTCGACCCCTACAGCGCGGACGCCATGCGCCTGGCCAGCACCATCGCCACCGTCGCCAACGACGCAAAACCCAACACCACCCTGACCGACTCCACCGTCTCCGTCGCCGGCTTCCCCGCTATCAACGCCGACCTGCAACGACTGCTCACCAACGACTTCCGCCTCCTGGCCCTGGCCACCCTGGCCATCGTCGGCATCATCCTGATCATCCTGCTGCGCTCACTGGTCGCACCCATCTACCTACTCGGCACCGTCGTACTCAACTACACCGCAGCATTGGGCATAGGCGTCCTGATCTTTCAGCACATACTCCACACCGACATCGCTTGGCCTGTGCCCCTATTAGCGTTCATCGTCCTGGTAGCCGTCGGCGCCGACTACAACATGCTGCTGGTCTCACGATTGCGCGAAGAATCACATCACAACGTCCGAGTCGGAGTGCTCCGCACCGTCACCAACACCGGCTCAGTTATCACCTCAGCAGGCCTCATCTTCGCCGCCAGCATGTTCGGCCTCATCGCCGGTTCCATCGGCATCATGACCCAAGTCGGACTCATCATCGGCGTAGGCCTTCTCATCGACACCTTCATCGTCCGCACCATCGTGGTACCAGCCATCGCCACACTCCTCGGCAACGCAAGCTGGTGGCCCCAAAAGCCAACGACCCCTCCCACCCAACGCCGCCACCGACCCCACCCCGCAAAGCAAACATAAAGCCGGGGGACTGCTGCACGACCAGGTGACAGTTTCGGTGTCATGCCGCTGAGGCGGCTGTGTTGATGATCGTCTCGTATTCGATCGGGGTCAACCGGCCGAGGCGGGCCTGACGACGGCGTCGGTGGTAGGTCCGTTCGATCCAGGTGACGATCGCGATCCGCAACTGCTCGCGGGTGCTCCAGCGGTGCCGGTCCAGGACGTCCTTCTGGAGGAGCGCGAAGAACGATTCCATCGCTGCGTTGTCGCCGGCGGCACCGACTCTGCCCATGGACCCAACCAGGCCGTGTCGGTTGAGCGCGGACACGAACTTCCGCGACCGGAATTGAGAGCCCCTGTCCGAATGGACAATACAACCCGAAACATCGTCCTCTCGGCGGGCAACAGCGTTGTCCAGAGCGGTCACGGCGAGACGGGACTTCATCCTGGAGTCGATGCTGTAGCCGACGATCCGCCCCGAGCAGGCGTCTTTGATCGCGCAGAGGTAGAGCTTGCCCTCGTCGGTCCAATGCTCGGTGATATCAGTGAGCCACACTTGGTCCGGTGTGTCGGCGGTGAAGTCGCGTTCGACCAGGTCGTCGTGCACAGGCGGGCCCGGCTTCTTACCGTTCTTCCCACGTTTCTTGCCGAAGCTCGACCACCACTGGTTGGCCGAGCAGATCCGCCATGCCGTCCGCCCGCTCATCGGCTGACCAGCAGCTTCGGCTTCATCGGCGAGGAAGCGGTACCCGAATTCCGGGTCATCACGATGCGCGTCGAACAGGGCGTTCGCCCGCTCCGCTTCGACCCAGTCTGCCGCGGTGACCGCGTCCCTGAGCCACCGGTAGTAGGGCTGTCTGGAGAGCTTGAGTACCCGGCACGTCACCGTGACGGGGATTCCGTCGGCGGCGAGCTCTTTCACGAGCGGGTAGAGCCTTTTCCCGGAAGGTTCGCCTGCGACAGATATGCCGCAGCCCGTCGCAGGACCTCGTTCTCCTGCTCCAACAACCGATTCCGCTTCCGAAGCTCTCTCAGTTCGGCAGATTCGGTCGACGTTGTTCCAGGCTTGTGTCCGTCGTCGATGGCGACGCGGCGCATCCACTTGGCCAGGGTCATCTCATGGATCCCGAAGTCTTTCGCGACCTGCGCGAGTGTCACGCCAGGTTCACGGTCTCGGGCTACCCGGACCACATCGTCGCGGAACTCCTGCGGATAAGGCTTAGGCACGATAGTCATCCTTCCAGGCCCACCCTCGGGCAAGCCAGATCAGATGTCACCTATACGTGCAGCAGTCCCGTTAGCCCGCTTCAATTCAGTGTTCTCGCGTCTGAGTCGCTTGAGTTCGGCCGATTCCTCAGTCGTTGTTCCCGGCCGCTGGCCAGCATCGACCTCGGCCCGACGACACCACTTGCGGACCGTTTCTGGCGTACCTATCCCGAGTAGCTCAGCGACCTTGCCCATCGCTGCCCACTCCGAGTCATCCTCAGCCCGAATCTCAGCGACCATCCGGATCGCCCGCTCACGCATCTCGGCCGGGTACCTCTTCGTCCCACTTCCTGACATGACTCCATCCTTCCCAACGAACAGAGTCTCCGGACACGCCGGGGCGATTCACGATGAGGATGGGCGCCGGCTGGTGGTGCGTAACGGCTACCACAACCCGCGGGAGGTGATGACCGCCGCCGGTGCGGTTCCGGTGCGGGCACCAAGGGTCAACGACAAACGGGTCGACCCTGAAACTGGTGAACGCCAACGGTTCTCGTCGGGGATCATCCCGGCCTGGGCACGTAAAAGCCCCGAGGTCAGCGCGGTGTTGCCGCTGCTGTACCTGCACGGGTTGTCGTCGGGAGATTTTGGGCCGGCGCTGGAGCAGTTTCTTGGCTCGGGTGCGGGGTTATCGGCGGCCACGATCACTCGACTGGCCAGCCAGTGGCAGAAGGAAGCGGCCGCCTTCGACGACCGCGACATCACCAGCGATTATGTCTACCTCTGGGTCGACGGCATCCACCTCAAAGTCCGGCTCGAGCAGGAGAAGCTGTGTCTGCTGGTGATGATCGGCGTGCGTGCCGACGGCCGTAAAGAGCTCGTCGCCCTGGCCGATGGGTACCGCGAATCCACCGAATCATGGGCCGATCTATTGCGGTCGTGCCGACGCCGCGGCATGGCGGCCCCGAACCTGGCCGTCGGGGACGGGGCGCTGGGGTTCTGGGCTGCGCTGCGCGAGGTGTTCCCGGACACCCGAGAGCAGCGGTGCTGGTTTCATAAACAGGGCAATGTGCTTGCCGCACTGCCCAAGTCGGCCCATCCGAATGCGATCAAAGCGATGCAGGAGATCTACAACGCCGAGGACATCGGCTACGCCCGTAAGGCCATCGCCGCCTTCGAGAAGACCTACGGGGCGAAGTATCCCAAAGCGGTCGCCAAGATCGTCGACGACGCTGATGTGCTGCTGGAGTTCTACCACTACCCGGCCGAGCACTGGACCCACCTGCGCACGACCAACCCGATCGAGTTGACCTTCGCCACCGTGCGGTTACGGACCAAGGTGACCAAGGGACCCGGCTCCCGAGCCGCGGGACTGGCGATGGCCTACAAGCTCATCGAAGCCGCACAAGTGAAATGGCGAGCCGTCAACGTGAAGCGCCCTGGGTTCCGTTCCGAGTCTCAGCAAGGAGAATCGGAGTATGCCCAAGAAGTTCAGTCCAGAGCTGCGTGAGCGTGCCGTGCGCATGGTCTACGACCGCCAAGCCCGCGAGGGCGGCCCTCGCGCAGCATCGATCCGTGCCGTCGCGCCGCAGCTCGGT
>DLKD01000073.1 GCA_002477755.1 Gordonia sp. UBA7599 | reverse complement strand
AAGAACGCGCAGGAGGCGCACGAGGCCATCCGCCCGGCCGGCGACAGCTTCCGCACCCCCGGCCAGGTCGCGTCGGCGCTCAACACCGACGAGTTCAAGCTCTACGAGCTGATCTGGCAGCGCACGGTCGCCTCGCAGATGGCCGATGCCAAGGGCACCACGATGAGCGTCCGGATTACCGGCGCCGCCGCCTCCGGGGAGCAGGTCGCCTTCGCCTCGTCGGGTCGCACCATCACCTTCCCCGGCTTCCTCTCGGCCTACGTGGAGACCGTCGACGAGCAGGCCGGTGGCCAGGCCGACGACGAGGAGCGCCGTCTCCCGACGCTGACGCAGGGACAGTCGCTGACCGCCGCGGAGCTGTCCGCCGACGGCCACTCCACCAACCCGCCCGCGCGCTACACCGAGGCGTCACTGGTCAAAGTGCTCGAGGACTTGGGGATCGGCCGCCCGTCGACGTATGCGTCGATCATCGGCACCATCCAAGACCGCGGCTACGTCGTGAAAAAGGGCAGCGCCCTCGTGCCGTCGTGGGTGGCGTTCGCGGTCGTCGGGCTGCTCGAGGCCTACTTCGAGAGCCTCGTCGACTACGACTTCACCGCTGCCCTTGAGGACGATCTGGACTTGATCGCCTCGGGCGAGGCCAACCGCACGCAGTGGTTGAGCGACTTCTACTTCGGCGGCGACGAGGCAACCGCCGGTGGCAGTGCCAAGCGCGACGTGGCACACGCTGGCGGCCTGAAGAAGCTCGTGGGTGTGAACCTCGAGGAGATCGACGCGCGCGAGGTCAACTCGATCCACCTCTTCGACGACGAGCAGGGCCGTGCGGTCTACGTCCGCGTCGGCCGGTTCGGGCCGTACCTGGAACGGACCGTGTCGGCGCCCGATGCTGCCGAGCCCGAGCTGCAGCGTGCCAACCTGCCCACCGACATGACGCCCGACGAGCTGACCATCGAGGTCGCCGAGAAGCTGTTCGCCACGCCGCAGGAAGGCCGCGTCCTCGGCGTCGACCCGCTCACCGGCAACGAAATCGTCGTCAAGGAGGGCCGCTTCGGGCCCTACGTCACCGAAATCCTGCCGGAGCAGGCTGACGACGACGGAGACGGTGACGTCGACGCGCCGGTGCCGACCGTGCCCGCGGGCCCGACGCCGCGCGACGGTGGCGAATTGTCGACGACCCTCGACGGTGCCGCGGCGCTGCCGACCGATGAGGCGCCGATCGCCCTCGACGGTGATGGGGCCCTCAAGACCGCGACGAAGCCGGCGAAGAAAACCGCGAAGAAGGCCGCCAAGAAGGCCGGCCCCAAGCCGCGCACCGGCTCGCTGTTCAAGTCGATGGACACCGGGACGGTGACGCTGGAGGACGCGCTGCGCCTGCTGTCGCTGCCGCGCGTCGTCGGCGTCGACCCCGCCAACGGCGAGGAGATCACCGCGCAGAACGGCCGGTACGGCCCGTATCTGAAGAAGGGCGCGGACTCACGGTCGTTGGCCACCGAGGAGCAGCTCTTCGAGATCACGCTGGACGAGGCGTTGCGGATCTACTCCGAGCCCAAGCGCCGCGGCCGGGCCGCTGCCGCGCCGCCGCTGCGCGAACTGGGGCCGGACTCGGTCAGCGAGAAGCCGATGGTCATCAAGGACGGCCGCTTCGGTCCGTATGTGACCGACGGCGAGACCAACGCCAGCCTGCGCAAGGGTGACGACGTCGCGTCGATCACCCCCGAGCGGGCGATGGAGCTGCTCGCCGACCGCCGTGCGCGCGGACCGGCCAAGAAGGCCGCGAAGAAGACCACCAAGAAGGCCGCGGCCAAGAAAGCACCGGCTAAGAAGGCACCGGCCAAGAAGGCAGCCGCGAAGAAGGCAGCCGCGAAGAAGGCTTAGGCGTCGGCTTCGGCGGGCTCGTCGAGATCGTCCTCGTCGAGGTCGGGCAGCGCGTCGGCGACCGGCTCGATACGGGGACGCGCCAACAGGGTTTCGATTCCGCGACCGCGCAGTTCGACGCCCTCGCCGATCTCCCAGTGGTGGGCCTCCTCGTCGTCGCCGAGGAAGACGGCACGGGCCGAGCCGAGGACGCGAGTTGGCTCGTCCTTCGCGAGGTCGGTCAGGCGCGCCGCTTCGTTGACCGGGTCGCCGATGACGGTGTACTCCAATCGCTGTTCGGAACCGATGTGGCCGGCGATGGCGCGGCCGGCCGAGACACCGATGCCGAAGTCGGTGTCACCCAGGGCAGATTCGAGTTCGATGCGCAGTTCGCGGGCGGCGGCCAGTGCGCGCCCGGCGAAGTTGTCCAGTTCCAGCGGTGCGCCAAAGATGGCGAGCGCCGCGTCGCCCTGGAACTTGTTGACGAATCCGCCGTGGCGGCCGACGACGTCGACGACGACGCGGAAGAACTCGTTGAGCATCTCGACGACCTCGCGCGGCGCGTGATGGACGGCCAGACGCGTCGAGCCGACGATGTCGACGAACAGGACGCCGACGTAGCGGTCCTCACCGCCGAGCTCGGTGCCGGTCTCGATAGCGCGGCGGGCGACGTCCTCGCCGACGTAGCGGCCGAACAGGTTGCGCAGCTGGTTCCGTTCGCGCAGGTCTGCGACCATCTCGTTGAACCCGGCCTGCAGGAGGCCGAGATCGCTGCCGTCGTAGATGCGGACCGAGGCGTTGAGGTTGCCGTCGCGGACCTGGTTCTGTGCGTTTCGGAGCTGCTTGATGGGGTCGTTGATGGCGCTGACCAGACGGTAGACGGCGAGTACGCCGAATGCGACGGCGGCGCCGGCCATCCACAGGATCGGCCGGATCACCGCGTCCGGGTGGGCGAAGCCGAGCGGGACCGAGAGTCCGAGGCCGATGATCACCAGCTGCGGCAGTGCGACCGTGATGAGCCAGAACATCGTGATGCGCGTGGAGACCGACGGCGCATTGGCGACATCGGGGTCGTTGGCCATGGCGGCGACGGTGATTGGGCGCAGCACCTTCTCGCTCTGCATGAAGCCCAATGCGCCGGTGACCATGGCGCCGATGACGCTGGCGAGGGCGACCATCACTGCCGTCTTGGCCGAGTCGAAACTGATCAGCACCGTCAGCAGGGCGCCGCCGATCAACCAGAGGACCATGTTGGCGCCGGTCAGCAGCCAGGGGAGGGCGAGGGCCCGTCGGCGGGCGAATCCGTTGTCCGGGCGCGTGCGGCGCCGGTGCCAGATCAGCACCGGCAGGGACAGCTTGATACTCAACGCCGCGCCTATGGCCGTTGCGATGACCAGGAAGACGCCGAACACGATCTGGTTGCGAACGGTCGCCTGGGCGAAGGTGACCGAGTAGTCGCTGTTCATCCCGAAGCGCAGGAAGGCGAAGGTGAAGATCGCGCCGATCATGTTGGCGCGCAGGAGGTCGAGCGCCAGGATCGGCCACGGGGTGCGCGCCAGCCACCGGGCGTTGTGCACGGCCCGCGACCATCGTGAGCGCTTCTCGACCATGCTGTCCAGGCTACTGGCGTGCTTGCAATTGTTAAACACCCGAGGAGAGCCGGTGGTGTCGGAGGCGCACTATTCTGGGGCGCGTGGCAGGGGTCTTTGATCGGCTGGTGGGCCAGAGCGGCGTCGTCGACGAGCTTCGCGCGGCGGCGCGCGGAGCGTTGATCGCTTCCCGACGTCTTGATGAACAGGCGGCGGGGGCGGTGTCGATGTTCGGCGATTCCGCAGGTCACGACGATGAGAGTGCGGCTCAACGGGCGTCGATGACCCACTCGTGGTTGTTTACCGGGCCACCCGGATCGGGTCGGTCGATCGCGGCGAAGTGCTTTGCCGCGGCGCTGCAATGCCACTCCGAAGCCGATCTCGGGTGTGGCGTATGTCGCGCCTGCGTGACTGTGATGAACGGCACGCATGCCGACGTTCGGCACGTTGTCCCGCAGGGCTTGAGCCTGTCGGTGGCGGACATGCGCGACGTGGTGCGGACCGCGTCGCGGCGCCCGGCTACCGGACGATGGCAGATCGTCGTCGTCGAAGATGCCGACCGCCTCACCGAGCAGGCGGGTAATGCCCTGCTGAAGGCGGTCGAGGAGCCGCCCTCGCGCACGGTGTTCCTGCTGTGTGCGCCCTCTGTCGACCCCGAGGACATCTCGGTGACGTTGAAGTCGCGCTGTCGTCACGTCGCGCTGACCATTGCCCCGGCGGCCGAGATCGAACGCATTTTGATCGAACGCGACGGTATCGACCCGGCCAACGCCGCGTGGGCGGCATCGGTATGCGGTGGGCACATCGGGCGGGCCAAGCGGTTGGCGACTGATCCGCTCGCGCGCGACCAGCGCCTCGCGGCGATCGGACTGGCGCGGGCGGCGACGATGCCGGCCCGTGCGTACGCGGCTGCGGAAGAGCTCGTGCGTTCGGCCGATGCGGCGGCCAAGGCGATCAGCGACGAGCGCAACGAGGCCGAGGTTGAGGAGCTGATGACCGCGCTGGGGGCGGGTGGGATCGGCCGTGGTGCCACACGGATGCCGCGAGGGAGCGTGGGCGCGGTCAACGAACTGGAGAAGCGGCAGAAGTCGCGCGCCACCCGCGCTGCGCGCGATGTGCTCGACTTGGCGCTGATGGACTTGGCCGGGGTGTTCCGCGACGCGCTCGTCGCCTCTGCTGGCGCCCAGGTGACCGCGATGCACCCCGACCAGTCGGACATGGTGGCCAAACTCGCCGGATTCGCCTCCGGCGCGCAGCTGCTGGCATGCATGGACGCGGTCCTGGAGTGCCGTGAGGTGCTCGACTACAACGTCAAGCCAAGGTTCGCCGTCGACGCAATGGTCGCCAAGATCGGGCAGGCGCTGGCCAAGGCCGGGTAAACCGCGGCTCGCGCGCCGCGATCCATCGCGACTCATGTGAGACACATGTCGCGACTCATCACATGGAGCCGCCCAGGGGAATCGAACCCCTGACCTATTCATTACGAGTGAATTGCTCTACCGACTGAGCTAGGGCGGCGTGCTGCGCTGGGCAGCGAGAACGAGTGTATCGGCTCGGCGCGGCCGGTCCAAAACGGGTTACAGAGGGAACTCGGGACCACCGCACGGCACTGCTACCCGGTGCGCCGGGTCGAGCGCGTTACGCACCAGCGCGGCGACCGTGCTCGAGTAAGGCATCCCGGTGTGGCCGACGCGCGAAGCCGGGCACACGTCCTGGATCACGATGTTGGTGATGTTGGGCCCCGGGGGCATCAGCGTTACCTGGTAGGGCGTCGAGATCATGTCGTAGCGGGTGGCCAGGTTGACGTAGCGGATCGACCGATGCCTCGGCCCCCACCTGTTCTCGCCCGGCTGGCGGGCGGCCGGTAGGCGGTCCTGGATGCTGCCGACCAGGGAGTGCCCCCGGCTCGGTGCGGAGAGCCCGACGATGGTGCCGACCTGGCTGGTGCGCAGCTGGGAGGTGAGCTGCGCGATGGAGCCGCCCTGCGAGTGCCCGATGAAATCGACCTTCTGCGCGCCAGTCGCCGCGACCACTCGGTCGAGGAACCGGGCCACCTCGCGGGCGGAGATCTCCCGTCGGGCCAGAGCGCCGATATTGCCGCTCCAACTCGTCTGTCCGTAGGTGAGGCTGAAGACGCAAAAACCGGCGTCGGCGAGTACCGGCGCCAGGTACGGGAAGTTGGCCAGCTGGTTCATCGACGTGCCGTGCAGCAGGATCACCGGGTGACGGTCTTTGTTACGGCACCCCCACCGGTTGGACCCGGCGGGTGACACCGTGGCCGGCTGGCTGAAGCCGTTGGCGATGGCCTCGGGCGGATAGCTGATGACGGGCAGTGGTGACGCCGCCGCGTGGGGGGCCAGCGGGATCAGGAGCGCCGAGACGACTCCGGCGACGGTTAGGGGATGCGCATGGCACCCATCTTGCCGCGCAGCGTCGCCACACGATGAGAAACACACCGCGACGACGAGTCGCGCGACGGGGAGATCTCGTCGAAAGTGCGGCTACGCGACGCCGTCGGCGCGGGCGGCCGCGGCCACGGCGGCGGCGACAGCGGGCGCCACACGGTCGTCGAGGGGGCTCGGCACGATGTAGTCGCGGCTCAGCTTGTCTGCGGCCACCGACAGGATGGCCTCGGCGGCAGCGATCTTCATGTTCTCGGTGATCCGGCGAGCGCCGGCGTCGAGTGCACCGGCGAAGACACCCGGGAACGCGAGGACGTTGTTGATCTGGTTCGGGAAATCGCTGCGCCCGGTGGCCACGACTGCCGCGTACTTGGCCGCGACCTCCGGGTGGATCTCCGGATCCGGATTCGACATCGCGAAAACGATCGCATCGTCGTTCATCGACGCGATGTACTCCTCGGGGATGGTTCCCGCGGACACGCCCAAGAAGGCGTCGGCACCGTTGAGAGCCTCGGCGGCACCGCCGGTGAGGCCGCGCGGATTGCTGCGCTCGGCCATGTCGGCCTTGAACTCGTTGAGGTCGGTGCGGTCGGTCGAGACGATGCCCTTCGAATCGAGCACGACGACGTCGGAGATCCCGCAGGCCAGCAGGATGTTGGCGCACGCGATGCCGGCGGCGCCGGCGCCGGAGATGACGACCTTCAGGCCGGAGAGGTCCCGCTCGAGGACGCGGGCCGCGCCCTTCAGGGCGGCGAGGACGACGATGGCGGTGCCGTGC
>DLKD01000173.1:14496-15089 GCA_002477755.1 Gordonia sp. UBA7599 | reverse complement strand
ATCGGGCCCGACGGTGCGGCTCCGGCCGCGGCCGGGGTGAGGAGTGCGGCCGCGGCGGCGACGCCGGTCAGGCCGACGGAGAGGCGGGTGGGGAGCGTGCTTCGGCGCATGGGGAATTCCCTAACGTTCGGAATTTGCGGTATCGGGTTGATCGTAACGCTTGGGGCCGGGTGAATCCCGTCGGACGCGGGCTGTGCCCGCCGCGATTTCGGCCTGGAGGCGGGTCTGTCGACGCGGCGCCGGGCTGGCGTGGCCCCGACTAGGATCAGATCCCATGGAACCCGCTTACGACACCGTCATCGCCGCGGCGCGCACGCTCTGGGGCGTGCAGGGCATCAAGTTCAAGATCTCCGGCGTCGAGCACGTCCCGGTGACCGGCCCCGGCGTGGTGGCGATCAACCACACCGGATACCTCGACTTCACGCTGGCCGGAATCCCCGCCTTCCTGCAGGGCAAGCGCAAGGTCCGCTTCATGGCGAAGAAGGAGGTCTTCGACAACAAGATCTCCGGGCCCATCATGCGCAGCCTCCGACACATCCCGGTCGATCGCACCGCGGGTGCGGACAGCTACCGGGCGGCCGTCGACTACCTGA
>DLKD01000173.1:0-14355 GCA_002477755.1 Gordonia sp. UBA7599 | reverse complement strand
TACCCGGAGGCGACGATCAGCCGCAGCTTCGAGATCAAGGCCTTCAAGTCCGGCGCGGCGCGCATGGCTCTGGAATCGGGTGCACCGATCATCCCGACGGTGATCTGGGGAGCGCAGCGCATCTGGACCAAGGGGCACCCCAAGCACCTGGGTCGTACGAAGACACCGGTATCGATCGGTGTCACCGAGCCCTTGGAGGCCACCGGTTCGCCGGATGCGCTGACCGCGAAACTGCACGACGTGATGGTGGCCAAGCTCAACGAGCTCCAAGAGGAGTACGCCGATCTGTACGGCCCCTACCCGGCGGGTGCCTACTGGGTTCCGGCCCGCCTCGGTGGCGGTGCGCCCACGTTGGAAGAGGCGACCGCCCTCGACGATGCCGAGCAGGCCGAGCGGATGGCGAAAAAGGCGCAGCGTGAGGACGATCCCGACGCCTGAAGGCTAGAAGGGCAGGTGCGATCCAACGGCCACGCCGACGCGGATCGCCGTCGACATGGCGTGAAGTGACCCCTGACGCGGGAGGGTCGAGAGCTCTTCGGCCCGTGCGCGCAACTCGTCGCACGCTCCGTCGCGTACTGCGCGAGTAATGGCCAGCGCCGCGCCACGATGGGAGTCGAGCGCGCTGTGGCCGGTCTCGGTGAGGGGGACGAGCACGGCGTCGGGGATCAGTGCGGCGATACGGGCGCCGATGGGCGGTGGTGTGATCAGGTCGCGGTCGCAGGTGATGACCGCGGTCGGCCATTCGAAGTGCGGTAGTTCCTGCGGCAGCGACACCGGCTCGCCGATGAACTCTTCGTCGGAATGCGCGGCGAACGGCTCGACGGGGTCGAGCGGCAGACCGTCGGGATCGTGGGCGTAGCCGAGTTCGCCGTAGCTGATCCCGGAGACGAGGTCGGGTTCCATGATCATCGGGTTGGTCCCGTCGACCTCGGAGTCGCCGAGCCCGGCGATCTGACGCCAGAGCAGCTTGCCCCGTCCGCGGGCACGCGCGGCGACCAAGCGCTGCAACGCCTGTGGGCCCGCCATTTGGTACACCGCGGTGACCGCGTGGGTCAGCGACACCGGCGACACCTCCCCTGATTCGGTGAGGGCCCGTATTGCCGTCGCAGTCTCGTCGGACCCGTCGACGAGCAGTGCGCGCCGGTAGGCGCGCGTCAGCGCCAGATCGTCGAGGACGGTGTGGATCGAGGAATCGAGCACCATTCCGGCGACGCGGCCGGGGTGGCGGACGCCGAAGACCTGTGCGAGATAGGTGCCATACGAGCTGCCATAGATGACGGCACGCTCGATGCCGGCGTCGTCGAGGACGGCGGCAAGGTCGTCGACCGCGGCGGTGATGGTGACTGCCGAGCGGTCCAGCGGGCGGCCCGTGGTGTCGAAGCGGGAGAGCCCCACGCCTCGGTGCTCCATCATCACGAGGTCGAGGTCGCGCGCGGTGCGGTCACGGCGTAGCGCTCGGTACGGCAGGGCCGACGCCAGCCCCGGACCGCCGGGGATCACGACAACGGGGATCGACGAACCCGGGTGCGTGCGCAGGTAGGCGATGTCGACCTGCGAACTGCCCGCCGGCCGACGGACCCGGCCGCCCCCGGCCTGGACCTCACGCTCCGCAAGCCTGCGCATCACGGTGATTCCGAGCTTGGCCATAGGTGCCAGGGTAGACCCGCGACGAGTCGCCTCGGCGGCGCCGCTGGGCGCGGTAATCTCAGGGTGGAAGGGAGCCCTGTCATGGAGCCCGTGTATCGCACCCTCGAGGTGATCGCCGCGTCGATGCGTGGCGCGCAGGGCGTGCGGGTGGACTACCGCGGGCTCGACAACATCCCGACGACGGGCGGCGCGGTGCTGGCGATCAACCACACCGGCTACCTCGACTTTGTGTCCGTGGCGCTGGGGGTCAGCAGCCGCGGGCGACGCATCCGGTTCATGGTCAAATCCGAGATGCTGGACGTTGGGATCATGCGATTCCTGATCCGGCACACCGGTACGGTCCCGGTGGACCGCTCGATGGGCCACGACGCATACGAGAAGGCCGTCGCGACGCTGCGCGCTGGTGAGCTGATCGGCGTGTACCCCGAGGCGACGTTGAGTCGCAGCTTCGAGATCAAGGAGCTCAAGTCCGGCGCAGTCCGGATGGCCGCCGCGGCGGGTGTTCCGGTCATCCCGATCATCACCTGGGGCGCGCATCGGCAGCTGAGCAAGGGCGGCATCCGGTCGATGGGCCGCAAGAAGATCCCCGTCGTCGTCGAATATGGTTCACCGATCGACGTGTCCGACGTCGACTTGGCGTCAACAGAATCGGTGGACGAGAAGGTCGCTGCCTTGCGTGCGACGATGGTGGCGATGCTGCATCCGATGCAAGAGGCCTATCCGCACCCGGCCGGGGAACCGTGGGTGCCGGCGCGATTGGGGGGCGGCGCGCCCACCTACGACGAGGCCAAGGTCATCGAAGACGAGGAGGCTGCTGCCAAAGCGGCTGCCCGCGCGAAGAAGCGCCAGTCGGGTCGCGGGTGAGCCGCGCCACCGGCCTGCGGGCCGCGCCGTCGCTGATCGCCAGCGACGTCGACGGGACGCTGCTCGACGACCAGAACCGCGTGTCGCCGGCCACCGTCGAAACGATTACCGATGCGGCGCGCGCCGGGGTGGATCTGGTCCTGGCCACGGGCCGCCCGCCCCGCTGGATCGCGCAGGTCACCGATCAACTAGCAGTCCCCGAAGACCTCGTCGAGCTGCGTCCGGGTGGATCGTTGGTGCGCTACGCCGTGTGCGCCAACGGCGCGATCATCTACGACGTGGAGAACGACCGCATCCTCTCAGCAGCGGAGTTGGACGTGCCACGGTTGCGCAAGCTGATCGAGATCGTCGAGACGACCTTGCCGCAGGCCGGCCTGGCCGCCGAACGTGCCGGGGCGTCCGCGCACGACGCGGCGACGCGACCGTTCGTCGCGACCGCCGGGTATGAGCACGCGTGGCTCAACCCCGACCACGAAGTCGTCGACGACGTCGACCTGGCTGATGCGCCGGCGGTGAAGCTGCTCGCGCGGGCGCCACAGATGCGCAGCGAAGACATGGCGCAGCTGCTGATCCCCGTCGTCGGAGACTTGGCCGAGGTGACCTTCTCCACGAGCAACGGTCTGATCGAGCTCGCCGTCCCGGACACGCACAAGGCCTCGGGCCTGGTCCGCCTGGCGGAACTGACTGGGCTGCCCACCGACGCGGTCGTCGCCTTCGGCGACATGCCCAACGACGTGGAGATGCTGCGCTGGGCGTCGCACGGCGTGGCGATGGCCCACGGTCATCCGGACGCGATCGCCGCCGCCGACGAGGTCGCGCCGACCAACAACGACGACGGCGTGGCGCACGTCCTGCGGCGCTTCTTCTGAACGACGGCCTAGTTGCGCGGGCCCGCAGCTCGCCAAATCGGCGGAATGAACTCGTGACCGGGTTGTAACCGCGGGCGCTTGTTAGCCCAAAGTCTCTTCACTACAGTCACATGAGTCTCATCAGTCACAAATGCACCATGGACTCGTGCGGGGGAGGGCAGCGATGCGCCAGCTTCGGAAGAAGGTGTTGTCGGTAGGCCTGGCGCCAGTGCTCGTCGTCGGCGGCGTTACTGCCGTCGTCGCCACCGCCACCACCGTCACGAAGATCACCCTGACTGCCGGTGCGGATGTCAACCTCATCGGCAAGGGTCACGGCCACGGCCGCGGAATGGGGCAGTGGGGCGCGTTCGGCTACGCCAAGAAGGGCTGGCCGGCCGAAAAGATTCTGAGTCACTTCTACGGCGGCACTACCGCGGGGAAGACGGACAAACCCGTGGTCCTGGTGCGGCTCACCAAACAGGGCGCGGTGAATGTGCGTGCGGACGCCGGGATGCGAGTCGGTGGACAGACCGTGGCCCCCGGTCAGGCAGTACGCCTGACCGGGTCCACGGCCACCGTCACCGCCGGGTGCAACGGTCCCGTGCTGCGAACCGTCCCACTCGGTGCCGACGGCTTCGTCGACCCGGTCAATGCGGCGCCGAGCCGCCCGGCGAACGAACTCCTGCGCTTCTGCGGCAACAACGCGCCCTACCGCGGCGGGTTCGCCCTCGTCGACGGCAAGGTCGTCAACCGGATCCACATCGACGACTACGTCAAGGGCGTCATCCCGCGCGAGAGCCTGCCGCGCTGGGCCGACGAGGGCGGCGCCGAGGCGCTCAAGGCCCAGGCCGTCGCCGCGCGCACCTACGCGCTCGCCGCGCTGGCCAAGGGCAAGCAGATCGATGACACGACGAACTCCCAGGTGTACGGCGGTGTCGCCGGGGAGGATCCGCGGACCAACGCGGCCGCCGACGCCACAGCCGGACAGATCCGGCTTGCCGGAGGTGCCCCTGCGTTCACCGAATTCTCCGCGTCGACTGGTGGCTACACCGCCGGCGGCAACTTCCCCGCGGTCCGCGACGACGGCGACTCCGTCTCGCCGACCCACGAATGGACCGCGACGGTGGGCTCCGGCAGTATCGGCCGCGCATTCGGCGTCGGTGCCCTCAAAGCTCTTGAAGTGACCCAGGCCAACGGGCTCGGGACCAATAACGGCCGGGCCATCAAGGTCAAGGCCACCGGGTCGAGCGGAGTCAAAGAGGTCACCGGCGAGGAGGCGCGTTCGCTGTTGCAGCTGAAGTCGTCGTGGTTCTCGATCGTCGGACAGACGACCAAGCCGCAGATCGTCTCGCCGCCCGTCGGGCCCGGCGCGGGGGGAAGCGGGTCGCTGGAGAACCTGGACCTGGCGTCGCTGCTGCGCGGCGCTGCGTCGAACGTCAAGCTCGATCGGCGTATGGCCGATCAACTCCTTGGCGCGGCCGGGACCGCCTTCGCGGGCAAGCAGGTTGCGCTCGGTGGCAGGAAGTCACCCCTGGGAAGGCCGCTGGGCGTACCGACCCTGACCGACGACGGCCAGGCCGTCACGCAACGCTTCACCCGCGGAGTCATGTTCTTCACGCCGAAGACCGGCGTCGCGGCGCTCTCGCACCGCGGGTGGCGGGCCTACAACGCCCGGGGTGGCCTCGCCGCGCTCGGCATCCCGCGCGCTGACGTCATCTGACGGTGCCGCGCGAGCGTGCGAGGGCGGTGTATCGAGGCCTATCGGTACCGGCAGGCGAAGTAGTAGAACTGCTCCTCGCGCTGCACCGCGTAGCGCATCGTCGTCCACAGGTTGCCGTGCCCGTCGGGCATGGCAACGCGGTGCGCGACGATGTCGGCGAGTAGGCGTGGCGGCAGCGGCGGATCGCCGACGAAGGGCAGAGGCGGCAGGGCGTCGGTATCCAACCACGGCTCGAGAGCAGGGTCGGCGCCCCGTGTGGCGTACAGCAGGCATCGGCCGGTGGGTGCCGAGGTGCCGCTGATCGTCGCCGTGACGAGTGCCAAGTCCCATCCGGCGATGCGGCCGAACGCGGTACACGTCTCACTGGCGATGGCGTCTTCGCGCTTGCCGATGTCGTGGGGGACGGGGCCGGGTGCGCGCGGGGCTCCGCCGCTCACGGGCGATACGGACTGCCCGGACGCGGTGTCGACGATGCGGACACCGTGCTCGTCGCGGACGACCTGCAGGTCGGTTCCCACCGGCATCTGCCACACCGTGCTGAGGACGGGTTCCATGGCCGCCACATCGTCGATCGTGACGATGCGCCAGCAGTCCCGGCTGTTGATGAACGCCTCGGAGTCGGTGTGGGCCAGAACACGCCACCCGCTGTCGCCGGGGTCGTGGGTTGCCTGCCGGACCAGGCGGCCGATCCGCGCGCGCCGCGCGAGGACGCTGGTCGTCACCAGGCACGCGTCGGCGCGACCGGTCGGGGGTGCGCTGGGAGCCATGGCCCAATCCTAGGCATGGCCGGCATGGTGACCCCCGTCGCCGATACCCGTTTCTCAGCTTTCGTCCGATACCCTGAACACCCGTGGTGAGCAATAACGAGTCGTACGACCTGATCGTCGTCGGATCGGGCCTGTACGGCCTGACCGTCGCCGAGCGCGCCGCTACTCAGCTGGGCAAGCGGGTGCTGATCGTCGAGCGCCGCGAGCACCTCGGTGGCAACGCGTATTCGGAGGCCGAGCCGGAGACCGGTATCGAGATCCACAAGTATGGCGCGCACCTGTTCCACACCTCCAACAAGCGGGTGTGGGACTACGTCAACCAGTTCACGTCGTTCACCGGCTATCAGCACCGCGTCTTCGCGATGCACGACGGCCAGGCCTACCAGTTCCCGATGGGCCTGGGCCTGGTCTGCCAATTCTTCAACCGCTACTACAGCCCCGACGAGGCACGCGCGCTCATCGCCGAGCAGGCCGCTGAGTTCGACACCAAGACCGCGGCCAACTTCGAGGAGAAGGCGATCAGCCTCATCGGGCGGCCGCTGTATGAGGCGTTCATGAAGGACTACACCGCCAAGCAGTGGCAGACCGATCCGAAGAACCTGCCGGCAGCCAACATCACCCGTCTGCCGGTGCGCTACACCTTCAACAACCGCTACTTCAACGACGACTACGAGGGCCTGCCCGTCGACGGCTACACCGCCTGGCTGACGAACATGGCGGCCGACGAGAAGATCGAAGTGCGGCTGAACACCGATTGGTTCGACGTGCGCGACGAGGTGCGCGCCGCGAATCCGGACGCGCCGATCGTCTACACCGGACCGCTGGACCGGTACTTCGACTACGCCGAGGGCCAATTGGGCTGGCGCACGCTGGACTTCGAGACCGAGGTGCTGCCGACCGGTGATTTCCAGGGCACGCCGGTGATGAACTACAACGACGCCGACGTCCCGTACACGCGCATCCACGAGTTCCGCCACTTCCACCCCGAGCGTGACACCTACCCCGACGACAAGACCGTCATCATGCGCGAGTTCTCCCGCTTCGCCTCCGACGACGACGAGCCGTACTACCCGATCAACACCCCCGAGGACCGGGCGATGCTCGCGCGATACCGCGAGCGTGCCGGTGCCGAGCTGCGCGAGAGCAAGGTGCTGTTCGGCGGGCGTTTGGGCACCTACCAGTACCTCGACATGCACATGGCCATCGCCAGCGCGCTGACCATGTTCGACAACACCCTCGCCCCGCATTTGCGCGACGGTGAGCCGCTGCACGAGACCGACGACTGAGCGCTGCGAGGACGACGAATGACTGACGCTTCCACGACGACGAAGGCTTCGACGAAGACCGCGCCGAAGGCTGCCGCTGCGCCGGCACCGGAGTCCAAGGCCGTCGAGCTCCTGCAGCGCGTGATCTTCCCGCGCCCCGGCGAGCCCCTCGACGTGCGGTCGCTGTATCTGGTGGAGGCCGACGGCAATCAGCGCCGCGCCCACTCCCCGTCGCGCACCTCGGTGGTCATCGGCGGCGAATCGGAAGTCAGCTTCGAAACCTATTTCAACGCGTTCGCGGCGGCCTATTGGCGGCGCTGGACGACGCTGACCTCGGTCGTCCTGCGCGTCGAGCTCACCGGTACTGCGCGTGTCGACCTGTATCGCTCCAAGATCGACGGCTCCCGCATCGGCATCGGCGGCGACCTGGTCCCCGTCGACGAGCAGGGCCGCGGTGTGATCGAGTTCGAACTCGACCTAGGCCCGTTCGAGGACGGCGGCTGGATCTGGTTCGACATCACCACCGACACCGACACTGAGATCACCTCGGCCGGTTGGTACTCGGCCGTCGCAAGCCCCAATCCCGACGCGACCGTGACCGTCGGCATCCCGACGTTCAACCGGCCCACCGACGCCGTCGCCGCACTTGCCGCGTTGAGCAGCGACCCGCTCGTCGATGCGGTCATCGACGCGGTGATCATGCCCGACCAGGGCACCCGCCGGGTCGTCGACGAACCCGGATTCGACGAGGCCGCCGCTGCGCTCGGCGACCGGCTGCACATGTTCAAACAGGGCAACCTCGGCGGCTCCGGCGGCTACTCGCGCATCATGTACGAGGCGCTGCGACTCACCGACAGCCCGTACGTCCTATACATGGACGACGACATCGCGATCGAGCCCGACTCGATCCTGCGCGCGCTGGCCATGTCGCGGTTCGCGAAGACCCCGATGCTCGTCGGCGGCCAGATGCTCAACCTGCAGGACCGCAGCCATCTGCACTGCATGGGCGAGGTGATCAACCGCCACACCTTCATGTGGACTGCGGCACCGTTCGTCGAGTACGACCACGACTTCTCCAAGTACCCGATGAGCGACCGGGACAACTCGAAGAACCTGCACCGACGCATCGACGTCGAGGGCAACGGCTGGTGGATGTGCATGATCCCCCGGGAATGTGCGGAGACCATCGGTCTGCCGATGCCGCTGTTCATCAAGTGGGACGACTGGGAGTTCGCGCTGCGCGCTGCCAAGGCCGGATATCCGACGGCGACGGTCCCGGGCATCGCGATCTGGCACATGGCGTGGAGCGACAAGGACGACGCCATCGACTGGCAGGCGTACTTCCACCTGCGCAACCGACTCGTCGTCGCGTCGATCCATCACGACGGCCCGATCAACGGCATCCTCACGTCGATGGCCAAGGCCACCGCCAAGCATCTTCTGTGCCTGGAGTATTCGACGGTCGCCATCCAGAACGAGGCGATCCGCGACTTCCTCGCCGGGCCCGACCACATCCGGTCCATCCTCCCGACGGCGCTGGGCAAGATCGCCGGGATGCGCAAGGAGTTCCCCGACGCGGTGGTCCTACCGTCGGCCACTGATCTGCCCCCGGCCACCGGCGAGGCGACCGCGCTCGGCGTTAACGAGCCGAAGAATCCCGCCGTCAAGGTCCTTACCCTGGCCAAGGCGATCCGCAACAACCTGCGCCCGGCCGACCCGCGCCACCACGAGGTGCCGCAGGCCAACTACCCGCCGATCGAGGCGCGCTGGTATTCGCTGGGCCGCGTCGACGGGGTGACCGTCACGACCGCCGACGGTCGCGGCGTCGTCTACCGCCAGCGCGATCGGGACAAGGCGTTGGCCCTGGGCAAGGAATCGGCTGCCCTGGTGCGGGAACTGCGCGAGCGGTTCCCCGAGATGAAGCAGAAGTACCGGGACGCACACGCGGACCTCACCAGTAAGGAAAGCTGGGCGAATGTCTTCGGAATCGACTGACCTGACGATGTCGCCAGCGACGCCGCCGACCACCGTCGACGCCCCGGTGGGCAAGCCCACCGGTGAGGCCGCCGTCCTGGCCGGCGTGCAGTCGGTGCTGACCAACCCGACGACGGTCAAGGCCGCGCGGGGCCTGTCGCATTTCGGTGAGCACTCGCTGGGCTGGCTGGCACTGGCCGGTGCGGGTGCTGCCATCGCGTCGCGGCGGGGCAACGAGACCGCGCAGCGCCGCTACATCGAAGCCGGCGTCGGCGCTTTCGGCGCGCACGCCGCGTCGGTGATCATCAAGCGCATCGTGCGCCGCCCGCGCCCCGACCACCCCGACATCGCTGTCGGAGTCGGGACGCCGAGCAAGTTGAGCTTCCCGTCGTCGCACGCCACGTCGACGACGGCCGCGGCGATCCTGCTGGGGCGAGCCGTGGCCACCGGGAGCGGGACTGATCGGAGCAGCCTCAAGTCCATGGCGGTTGCCTCCGGCGTCATCGTGCCGCCGATGTTGCTGTCGCGGCTCGTGCTGGGCGTGCACTACCCGACCGATGTGCTCGCCGGTGCGGCGATCGGTGCGGCGAGTGCCGGTGCCGTCATCGCGGGTGACAAACTAGTGGGCGACGCGGTGTTCAACCGATTGTTCGCGAACCGAAAGCCGGGTGTCTGATGAGCGAGGAGCCGATCGAGCACGGCAAGGAGCTCGGACCGCCGAAGAATCTGGCGACCGGGGTGATCAAGGCGATCCGCCCCCGCCAGTGGGTCAAGAACGTCCTGGTCCTGGCGGCGCCGCTGGCCGCGGGCCAATTGACGTTCGGGACCGCCACCGCCGAGCAGGTCGCGAGCGGTACCAACCCGGCGCAGGTCTGGGAGAACGTCGGATTGGCGTTCGTCGCCTTTTGCCTGGCGGCGTCGGCGATCTACCTGATCAACGATGCGCTCGACGTCGAAGCCGACCGCAACCACCCGACCAAGCGCTTCCGCCCGATCGCGGCGGGCGTCGTGCCGGTCAACCTGGCGTACGTGCTCTTCGTCATCTTCGCGGCGGGATCGATTGCCGTCGCGCTGCTCGCGAACTGGCAGACCGCCGTCGTCATCGGTATCTACCTGGCTATTCAGATTGGCTACTGCTTCGGCCTCAAACACCAGGCCGTCGTCGATATCTGCATCGTGTCCTCGGGGTTCTTGCTGCGGGCGATCGCCGGTGGTGTGGCCACCGGGATCGACTTGTCGAAGTGGTTCCTGCTGGTGATGGCCTTCGGGTCGCTGTTCATGGCGGCCGGTAAGCGCTACGCCGAACTGCACTTGGCCGAGCGGACCGGTGCGAAGATCCGCAAGTCGCTCGAGTACTACACGACCGGTTACCTGCGCTTCGTGTGGACGGTCGCGGCGACCTCGGTGGTCGTCTTCTACGGACTCTGGGCCTTTGAGAGCGAGGCCCACCGTTTTAACGGCCAGCCGAACGACAACATCTTCTACGCATTGTCGATGGTGCCGTTCACCATTGCGATCCTGCGCTACGCCGTCGACGTCGACGGGGGTGCGGCCGGTGAGCCGGAGGAGATCGCCCTGGGCGACCGAGTGCTACAGGTCCTCGCCCTGGCCTGGATAGTATGCGTGGGTGTCGCCGTCTATGCCTACCCGAACTGGAGCTGAATTGGGCGTGACCGGCCTGCGGGCCCGGGTCGCGTACCTCAGCTTCCTGATCGGCGCGATCGGCGTCACGACCTTCTTCACGATCGGTGCCTGGCAGCGGCGGTGGATCGCCGACGACGGCCTGATCGTCCTGCGCACCATCCGCAACCTGATGGCCGGCAACGGCCCGGTGTTCAACGCGGGTGAGCGCGTCGAGGCGAACACGTCGACGGCCTGGACCTATGTGTTGTGGTTCTTCTCCTGGATCACCGGCGGCCAACTCGAATACGTGGCGCTGTGGACGGCGCTGATCATGTCGGTGGTGGCGATACCGCTGGCGATGTACGGGACCGCGCGGCTGCTGTGGCCGACGGTGGCGGCCAACCGCGGTGTGACTCTGCTGCTCCCGCTGGGCTCGATCATCTACATCACGCTGCCGCCGGCGCGCGACTTCGCAACGAGTGGCCTGGAGAACGGGCTGTCCATCTTCTGGGTTGCGGCACTGTGGTGCCTGTTTCTGGCCTGGGCCAAACGCGACCCGACGACGAGTCGCCGCGAGAATGCCGCCACCGGGTTCTTGGCCTTCGTGGCCGGACTGGCACCGCTGATCCGTCCCGAACTGACCCTGTTGGGCGCACTCGTCCTGCTGGTCCTCGTGTGCGCGCCGAGCACGTCGCAGCGTGCAGACCTCGTGGGCCGGTGGGGGATGCGCCTGGCGATCATCGTCGTCGCAGGGATCCTCCCGGTGGCCTACCAGGTGTTCCGGATGGGCTACTACGCGGTGCTCGTCCCCAACCCGGCTATCGCCAAGGACGCGTCGGGGTCCAAGTGGGGGCAGGGCTTCAAGTACCTGGCCAACATGTTCGGCCCGTATGTGCTGTTGCTGCCGGTGATCTTGGCGCTGGTGGCCGTCGCGTGGTTGCTGTACTCGCGGCGGATCGGCCTCCTGAGGACCCCCGGAGCGGTTCCCGCCGCGGACGACCGCGCCGCGCCGCGCAGCGTCCGGGACCGGGTGGACGCCTTCTTCGCCGGCTTGCGCGCCCCTCGGACCGTCGTGGTGGTGGTCGTGGCGGCAGGGCTGATCCTGGCTCTGTACTGGCTGCGGCAGGGCGGCGACTTCATGCACGCCCGGGTGCTGCTCACGCCGCTGTTCATCCTGTTGCTGCCGATCATGGTCATCCCGGTGGCGATCCCCGCCGACGTCCGGTTGGCCTGGCGCACGCCCCACGGCGCCCTCGGCGAGGTGGTCCGTCGCAAGACGCGGGTCTCACTGGTCGGTGCGGTGCTGCTGGGCGCCATCTGGATCACGACGGTGGCCTGGGCGGCGACGGTCAACCAGAACACGCTGCCCGGCGAAGGCCTGGACATCGGGCGCAGCGGAATCGTCGACGAGCGTCGCTTCTATGCGGTCAACATGGGCAACCCGAATCCGGTGACCGCGCAGGACTATCTCCAGTTCCCGCGGATGCGCGCGATGATGGAGTCGATCGACAAATTCCACGAAGAAGGTGCAGTCCTGATCGCCGCCGCCGACTACGACGGCTGGTACTACGTGCGGCTGCCGGCGAACATGCCACCGGAGAAGCGACAGGTGACGGTCTACTTCCTCAACCTGGGCATGACGAGCATGCTGGCGCCGCTGGACGTCCGCGTCGTGGACCAGATGGGGCTGGCGTATCCGATCGCCGCGCACACCGACCGCCTCCAGGACGGTCGTATCGGTCACGACAAGATCCTGCCGACCGAATGGGTGGTCGCCGAGTCCGGTGCCTTCCCCAAGTACCCGGTGCTGCCGCTCTTCCTCGACCAAGAGGTGGTGCGCCAGGCCCAGGTCGCGCTGACCTGCCCCCAGACTATGGATCGGATCGCCTCGTACAAGGCCCAGCCGTGGTCGTTCCAGCGGTTCCGCAGCAGTCTGCGCCAGTCCTTCGGTTTCACCAAGTATCGGATGTCACGCATCCCCGAGTACGAAATCCAGCGCTGCGGACTGCCGATGCCGCCGCGCATCCGCCCGGAGTAGAGCAGGAACAGGCCCGTCGCTGTGGCGGGTGGGATCGGAGCGTAGACGGGCTCCTTAGGGTTTCCTGTCAATGTGTCCCACGTCGCATGGGCGGTCTACCTGCGGCGATGTGCCCGACGAGGGCGTGCGGGCCGGGCGGATCATTCCACTGGTGCGCTTTGTGCGTTTGTGGGTCACGGCGGCGTTGCAATACGATCTCCTAGCATTGCGGTCGCAAATTTCGGCATGTCTGGATATTTGCGAGTGTTGTGTAATCGATGCGCAGCCGCTCGGCGTCCATCGGGCGCGGCGGATTGCGGACCGGCGGCGGGACATCCCCGGCGTCGCACGAGACGGAGAGTTGCAGCTGCTATGTCGGAGACAAGGTCGAAGACGGCCACGGTGAGGAATCGTTTCCTCGTCATGCTCGTCGCGGTGGCGACTTCGCTGGGGTTGGTCACTGTGGTCGGCGGCGGTCAGGCGGCCGCGAGCATCGGTGGCGCGCAGGTCGGTCTCGAGCAGTTCTGGGTCAACGGCTGCGGCATGCCGAAGGTCAAGGTGCGTGCGTGGAAGCGCAAGGGCAATTACAAGACCGTCATCATGCTCGACGGAATGCGCGCCCAGTACGACTACAGCGGCTGGGAGATCAACACCAACATCCAGGAGATGGTCCGCTCCGGCGTCAACGTCGTGGAGCCGATCGGTGGCCCGGCGAGCTTCTACACCAACTGGGACGCTCCGAGTAACTTCAACAACCAGCCGTTCCGCTACATGTGGAATTGCGTCATCACCAACACCCTGATCAAGGCGCTCGACCGCCGCGGCTACCGCGTCGGCAAGAGCCGCCGGTACGCGATCATGGGCCTCTCGATGGGTGGCAACGCCGCACTGACGATCGGTGCGCAGAACCGTCAGCACTTTGACCGTGCCGGCTCGCTCTCGGGTTACACGTGGCTGTCCGCGCCGGGTATGCGCACCATGATCCGCCTGGCGATGCTCGACGTCGCGCCGCGACCGTGGAACGTGGATTCGATGTGGCCGATCTGGGGCCTGCAGTGGTTCCAGAACGACCCGATGTGGAACATCGGCCTCATGCACGGCATGAAGATCTTCATCGGATCGGGCAATGGCCTGTTCGGCCGCTACAACGCCCTGCCCAACGTCTTCGACGACCTGTTCAAGGGGTCGACGCTGGAGTTCCTGGCGTTCACCCAGGCCAAGGCCTTCACAGCGGCCGCCGCCCTGCAGGGCCTGCCGTTGATGACATACGACGCCGTCGGCACCCACGCCTGGGGTTATTGGCAGGAAATGGTCTGGAACGCGAAGTCTCGAGGCTTCTTCCGCTAGCCCGCACCGCCGGTTCCAAACATCTTCTGTAACACAAATCCCACCTGTCACAGCGTGGCATAACCAAAACACAGCGCCCTCCGTGTAAGAACGACACGGAGGGCGCTGTGTTGTCGTGCCCCGGATGTGGGAGATGAAGGAGTCGTTGCGGTGAGGACGAGCGGTCGTCGATCAGGGGATGCGCGCAGGCGCGGCGTCGCGGTCGTCTGCGCACTCGCGGCAGCGTTGGTCCTGCCGCTTGCCGGCCCGGCCGGCGCAGAACCGCCCGCCCCGGCCAAGCCCA
>DLKD01000013.1:267-6933 GCA_002477755.1 Gordonia sp. UBA7599 | reverse complement strand
CGGGAGCACCGGGGGCGCCAGGTGCAGCGGGTGCCCCCGGGCGTCCCGGAGCGGCACCGGACCCCGTCGCGGTGGTCCGCCCGGTCAGCCGCCACAGCCCGGTGAAGTTGTTGAACGGACCGTCGACGATCTGGCTGGTCCACTCGATGGCGTAGTCGCCGGTCTGCGGGTTGTACTTGCCGCGCACAGGTGAGGTCTTGCCCGGCATCCCGCCGCCCGGCTTGGGGGCGCCCTGGTTGAACACCTGCTTGTTCCACGTCACGCCGAAGGCGCTCAGGTCGCCGGTGATGTCGCCGTTGTCGTTGTAGAGCACCGGCAGCGCCGCGGGGCGCCTGGTCTGCGGGTCGACCGGGTTGGTCGCCGTGGCAAACCCGACGCCGTAGAACTTCACCGGCTGGGTGACGCTGCCCGACAGTGCGTTCCCGCCGGCGTCGAACGCCGCGGCCGGCTGCGGCTGGAACCCTCCGCTGCGCAGCCCGCCGGCCGAGCCGGGCGCCAACGGGGTGATCGTCTTGTCCGAGCACGAGGAATCGCCGTTGGCCAGGAACGGCCCCGCCGTGGTCCCGGCGGGCAGGATCATCCGGAAATACGATCCGGTGACCGTGCCACCGGCACACGAACCCGGTGTGATCGAGAACAGCCCGTCGAGCCGCGTCGGCGCGGCGTGGGCCGACGGCACCCAGGCGGGGCCGGCCGCGAGTGCCCCGACCGCGACGATCGTCGCCGCAGCGCGAACCGTGATTGCCATGTGAATCGACTCCTTGCTCCCCCGCCGGCGGGCATGTCGCCACCACCGGTCCGGGGGCAAGTGTGCTGATCAGGCACTCGGACGGACAAGGTTAGATTCGCCAAGACGCTAACCCGACCGCTAAGCTGTAGCGGTTGTCACGGCGAGGGTGGCGCGGCGCGAGCCGCACAACACCGTTATCGGCGCGACTGAGACAGTCTTCCTGCGCGGTCTGCGCAGATGCTCCTCGGTGCGCCCGTCGTGTCGCACAGGTCCACCCCGTGGCCCACACGAATCCGCACTCGGAACGAGGAGAAACACCATGGCAGCACCGTCTGCGCCCAAGCTGACCGCCACCCTGCGCGAGGAGAAGGGCAAGGGCGCCGCGCGCCGCGCCCGCCGCGCCGGCAACGTCCCCGCCGTCATCTACGGCCACGGCGAGGCACCCCGCCACCTGGCCGTCTCGGCGCGCGACTTCGCCGCGATCCTGCGCCACAACGGCACCAACGCCGTCATCGACCTCGACATCGAGGGCAAGAGCCAGCTCGCGTTGACCAAGCAGGTCGACGTCCACCCGATCAAGAGCTACATCGAGCATGCCGACTTCCTCATCGTCCGTCGCGGCGAGAAGGTCACCGTCGACGTGGTCGTCGTCGTCGAGGGCGAGGCCCAGGGCGGCACCGTCGTCACCCAGGACTCCAACACCCTGCAGGTCGAGGCCGACGCGCTCTCGATCCCCGATCAGTTCGCGGTCTCCGTCGAGGGTGCCGAGGCCGGCACCTCGGTCTACGCCTCAGACATCGAGCTCCCCGCGGGCGTCACCATGCTGACCGCACCGGAGACGCTCGTCGTCGCGGTGAACGAGGCCAAGGCCGCCGCTGAGCCGGAGGCGGCCGAGGGCGACGCCGAGGCAGAGGGCGGCGAGGACGCTACCGCCGATTCCGAGGGTGGCGAGGCCGCCGAGGACGCCGGCGAGTAGATCACCGGGAATCTGGCGTGAAACTCGTCGTCGGGCTGGGTAACCCGGGCCCCCGCTACGAGAAGACCCGCCACAACATCGGAGCGATGGTCGTTGACCACCTCGCCGCTACCAACGCGGCGAGGTGGTCAACCCACAAACGCTCCGGTGCCGAGACCGCGACGATCAGCCTGGGTGGCGAGCAGGTCCTGCTCGCCAAACCCCGCGTCTACATGAACGAATGCGGCCGCAACCTGGGCCCGTTGGCGAACTTCTACTCGATCGACGCGGCCGACGTGATCGCCCTGCACGACGAGTTGGACATCGATTTCGGGCAAGTGCGCCTCAAGCACGGTGGCGGCGAGGGCGGCCACAACGGCCTGCGGTCGCTGTCGGCAGCACTGGGCACCCGCGACTACTCGCGGGTGCGGCTGGGCATTGGCCGACCACCCGGCCGCCAGGACCCCGCCGAGTTCGTCCTCAAACCCTTTCCAGCCCGTGACCGCGACGCTGTCGGGCTCCTCGTCGGCAACGGGGCCGACGCGACGGAGCTGTTGTTGAGCCAGGGCTTGGAGTCAGCACAGAACACCGTGCACGCCTGGTAGACCCCCGCCGTAAACTGAAAGCAATATAGGGGGCCGGTCGGACTGCGGCGGCCGCGACAAGGAGTGCAATGTGGCAAACCTGGCAGTGAATCCCGCCCAGACGAATGTGGCAATGCTGGGTATCGGCGCCGCCCGTCCCAAGCGGCTCGTCAGCAATGCCGAGGTGTGTGAGATCCTCGACTCCAGCGACGAGTGGATCTTTGAGCGCAGCGGCATTCGCAACCGTCGCTATGTTTCCGGCGACGAGAGCGTACGCACCCTGGCCGCCACCGCCGCCCAACGTGCCATTGCCAACGCTGACATCGACCCGGAAAAGATCGGTGCGTTGATTCTTGCCACCGGCAGTTGGCAGTCAAAGATCCCCCACGGCGCCCCGCTCATCGCCAACGACATCGGCCTCAACGGAATCCCCGCCTGGGACATCGCCGCCGGTTGCGCCGGCTTCGGCTACGCGTTGAGCAACGCCGCCGACATGGTCCGCGCAGGCACGGCCCAGTATGTCCTCGCCCTCGGCGTGGAGACGATGACGGTGGCCGTCGATCCCACCGACCGCAACACCGGGTTCCTCTTCGGCGACGGTGCCGGCGCGGTGGTCGTCGGACCGAGCGAGACGAACGGCATCTCCCCCGCAGTCCTGGGCTCGGATGGCGAGAACGGCGACGCGATCTCGCAGAACATCGACATCAAGGGCTACATGGACCGCGCCGAGTTGCTCCAGCGTGAGGGAAAAGGCGTCGACGACGAGCCGGTGGGCCGGATGTTCATGACGATGGAGGGTTCCGCCGTCTTCCGCTGGGCCGCCATCACCCTGCCCAAGGCGCTCGCTGCGACGCTGGACCGGGCCGGGGTCAACACCTCCGACATCGACGTGTTCATCCCGCACCAAGCCAATGCCCGCATCAGTGAGTTGATGAAGAAGAACCTCGGCTTCCCCGATGACCTGCCGATGGCCAACGACATCGAGAACACCGGCAACACCTCGGCCGCCTCCATCCCGCTGGCGATGGAGGAAATGCTGGCGACCGGCAAGGCCAAGGGCGGCCAAACCGCGCTGGTGCTGGGCTTCGGTGCGGGCCTGAGCTACGCCGGCGCCGTCGTCACCCTGCCCCCGGCACCGAAGATCACCAGCTTCGACGATCTGGACTGAGGGCCGGTCAGCCGGACACGAGTCCGCGCGCGTACTTCCGAGTAACCAACGGCGGTGTATACCGTGGGGTTAGCAACGTCGCCAACCACGGAAGGCCCACGAGATGGTCGACATCGCCGAAGTCACCGGCACGCGCAACATCGGAATCCTCGGCCTCGGCGCATACCGGCCGGACCGAGTCGTCACCAACGAGGAGATCTGCGAGAGCATCGACTCCTCAGACGAGTGGATCTTCACGCGCACCGGTATCAAATCCCGCCGCTTCGCCCGCCGCGATGAATCGGCGATGGAGATGGCCATCGCGGCGGGCCGCAAGGCGATCGCCAACGCGCTGCTGTCGGGCTCCGATATCGACGCCGTCATCGTCGCAACCAACACCCACCTGTTACTGACACCCGCCGCGGCCACCGCCGTCGCGACGGCTCTGGGAGCCAACGGTGTCCCGGCGTTCGACGTGACCGTCGGCTGTGCGGGCTTCGGGTACGGGATGGCATTGGCCTCCGACATGGTCCGGGGCGGCAGCGCCACCAACGTGCTCGTCGTCGGTTCCGAGCAACTGTCGATCACGATGGACATGAGCGATCGCAGCATCTGCTTCATCTTCGGCGACGGGGCCGGCGCTGCGGTCGTCGGGCCCACCCCGGACCAGCAACTCGGTCCGGTCGTCTGGGGCAGCGACGGTTCGCAGTTCGACGCGATCCGCCAGGACATCGACTGGATCACCTACCTCGACAGCGACGACCACGAGAAACGGCCGTACCTGCGCATGGAGGGCACCAGCGTGTTCCGCTGGGCCGCGTTCGAGATGGGCAAGGCCGCACAGCGCGCCCTCGACGTCGCCAAGGTCGACGTCGCCGATCTCGACGTGTTCGTCCCACACCAGGCCAACTCGCGCATCAACGAACTGCTGGCCCGCGGCCTCAAGCTCGACGAAAAGGTCGTCATCGCCAACGACATCGAGACCACCGGCAACACCTCGGCCGCGTCGATCCCGTTGGCCATGGAAGATCTTCTCTCCACCGGCAAGGCAAAGCCCGGCGACACAGCACTACTGCTGGGCTATGGCGCCGGGCTGTCCTATGCGGCACAGGTGGTCAAGATGCCACCCGTGCCCTTTGAGTGACGGGGCTCAGTAACCCCAGTCGGGATTGCCGTTGCATCCCCCAATCGAGGCGCACGTGGCCTTCCAGTCGAGTTTCCAGAGGCCGTCATCGCGGACGTAGTAGCCGCTCAGATTCTGGGCCGGGAAACCGGCGAGGACGCCGACGAACTTGGCGCTCGCCTTGTTGCCGTTGATCACCGGTGCGGCGACCGAACGCATGTTGACCGACATCAGGTCGTACATCCGGCTGAAGTCCTTCATCCGCTCAGAGCTTGCGCGCACCTGCGGCGTGTTTCCGCGGTAGCTGTTCGCCAGTTTGGCGTCCATCGGCAGGGCGGGGTTCCACATCGCCGCGTACTGACTCTCAAGTTGGTGTCCCGACGGCCGCTCGGCCCGCACGTACAGGTCCCCGACGTTGGTCTGCCGCGCGGTCGTGTCCGCGGTAGCCGGCGCGGCCAGTCCCAATCCCAGCAGGACCGCTGACAGGAATGCCACGGTGATTCTCGAGATCATGATCCACTCTTCCTTCTAGTGCCCGGCCGACGTGTGCCGGATCCCCAGGCCGCATTGGTAAGGCTTGCCTAATGCAGGCTAGAGAGGCAGTTCGGGAAAGTCAACGCCATCTGTAATTACTCCATTGGGCGACCCGCCCTGTCGAAGCCGGGCGGCAAGCACGCCCTACCAACCGCCACGGCTATCCTCGTGAGGTGAGTTCAAGCCCCGAGACCGTTGCGCGCGAGGTCCGTCGGCGGCGCACCTTCGCGATCATCTCCCACCCCGATGCGGGTAAGTCGACGATGACCGAGGCGCTGGCGCTGCACGCCCGCATGATCAGCGAGGCCGGTGCGGTCCACGGCAAGGCGGGCCGCAAGTCGACCGTCTCGGACTGGATGGAGATGGAGAAGGCCCGCGGTATCTCCGTCAGCTCGACCGCGTTGCAGTTCAATTGCGCCCCTACCGGCCTTGCCAATCCCGGCGCCGGGAGCGCCAGCGAGCGGGCCGAATCGACACTGCCCCGGGCCGAAGCCGAACCCAACGTCATCAATCTGGTTGATACCCCCGGCCACGCCGACTTCTCCGAGGACACCTATCGGGTGCTGACGGCGGTCGACGCGGCGGTCATGCTCATCGACGCGGCCAAGGGACTCGAACCGCAGACCCTGAAGCTATTCCAGGTGTGTCGCCACCGCGGGATCCCGGTCATCACCGTCGTCAACAAGTGGGACCGGCCGGGCCAGACCCCACTCGAGCTCATCGACGAGATCGCCGATCGCATCGGTTTGACGCCGACGCCGCTGTACGTGCCCGTCGGAATCGCCGGTGACTTTCGCGGTCTCTACGATCGCCGCAGCGGCAGCTACATCAAGTTCTCCCGCACCGCCGGTGGCGCGAAGATCGCCCCCGAGGAGCTACTCGACGCGCAGGCGGCGGCCGCCATCGAGGGCGATGCGTGGACAGCGGCGGTTGAGGAGTCTGAACTCCTCTCCGAGATGGGGCAAGACCACGACGAGGAGATGTTCCTGGCCGGGCAGACCTCGCCGATGATCTTCACCTCGGCGATGCTCAACTTCGGTGTGCGCCAGCTGTTGGAAGCGCTCGTCGAGCTGGCCCCCGCACCGGCCGGGCGGGCCGACGTCGACGGCACGGTCCGCGAGGTCACCGACCCGTTCTCCGCTGTGGTCTTCAAGGTGCAGGCGGGGATGGACTCGAGTCACCGCGACCGGCTCGCCTACATGCGGATCGTGTCCGGCGAATTCGAGCGCGGCATGGTCGTCACCCACGCGCAGACCGGACGGCCGTTCGCCACGAAGTACGCGCAGGCGGTATTCGGCCGGGACCGCTCCACCGTCGACACCGCCTATCCCGGCGACGTCGTCGGCCTCGTGAACGCCACCGCACTGGCCCCCGGAGACACCCTCTTCGACGATCCTCGCGTGGAGTTCCCGCCAATCGGGTCGTTCGCGCCCGAGCACTTCGCGACCCTGCGCGCCCGCACCGCCGGCAAGTACAAGCAGTTCCGCAAAGCGATGGACCAACTCGAGTCCGAGGGTGTCGTGCAGGTGCTGCGCAACGACACCCGCGGCGACGCCTCCCCCGTCCTGGCCGCCGTCGGGCCGATGCAGTTCG
>DLKD01000013.1:0-153 GCA_002477755.1 Gordonia sp. UBA7599 | reverse complement strand
GGCCGATGCAGTTCGAGGTCGTCACCGCGCGCATGCTCTCGGAGTTCACGGTGGAAACCGAGCTTGAACCGCTCGGCTACTCGCTGGCCCGGCGGACCGACGACTCCAGCAGCGCCGAGCTGGACCGCCAACGCGGCGTCGAGGTGTTCACCC
>DLKD01000163.1 GCA_002477755.1 Gordonia sp. UBA7599 | reverse complement strand
TCAGACAGCTTGACAACTACCGAGTCGGTGGGGGATTGGCGAAATCCTGGGAGCCTCAATCGGCCAGCACGTAGACCCAGCCCAGACCGCCCGAGCGAAGTGGGACTTCGACGCGCTGGTAGTCGTCGACCTCGTAGTGGTCGGCGGCGGCCAACTCCTCGTCGTCGACCACGAACGTCGTCCCCTCCACCGCGTCGTCGGCGGAGCCCGGTATGAGGATCGGATGCTGGTCGGTGCCGCTGCGCTCGATCACCATCGGATCGGTGATGGTGAGCATCTCGCTGCGGAAGCCGACGATGGCGTCGGGCTCACCGGGGATCAGCCGTCCGAACGTGGCGCGCTGCACCTCGGGGAACTGCAGGGTGCCGTAGGAGAAGAGCTTGTGCATCACAACCACCCGTGCCGTCGGAAGGTGCGCCACAGCAGCGCACAGATCATGACCATCACCGCGAGAACGACGAAATAGCCGTAGCGCCAATGCAATTCGGGCATGTGGTCGAAGTTCATGCCGTAGATCCCGGCGATCATCGTCGGAGCCGCGGCCATCGCCGCCCACGCGGTGATCTTGCGCATGTCGGTGTTCTGCTGGATGCCGACCTTGGCGGTGGCGGCATCGAGCATCGACGACAGCAGACTGTCGTAGTCCAAGACGCGCTCGTTGACCGTCGTCAAGTGGTCGGAGACGTCGCGGAAGTAGGCCCGCACCTCCTTGGGCAACCACGGATTCGGGGCGGTCAGGCGCTTCAGGGGGATCGCCAGGGGCGTCACGGCCCGGCGGAACTCGATGACCTCGCGTTTGAGGAGGTACACCGGGTCGATGTTGACCTGCGACCCGCCAAAGACGTTCTCCTCGATCTCGGCGATGTCGGTGTCGAGTTGCTCGGTGACGGCCAGGTACGCGTCGACGACGCGGTCGGCGACGGCGTGCAGGACCACCATCGGCCCCAACGCCAGTTGGGTGGGGTGCTCTTCGAGCCGGTGGCGCAGCGTGGCCAGTTCAGTCTGGTCGCCATGGCGCACCGTGATGACGTAGTCGGTGCCGACGAACAGCATGATCTCGCCGGTGGAGACGACCTCGGCCGTTGAGCTGAGGGAGTCGTGCGCGACATAGCCGACGGTGCGCAGCACCACGAACAAGGTGTCCGCGTACGCCTCGAGCTTGGGCCGCTGGTGGGCGTGGACGGCATCCTCCACGGCCAGTTCGTGCAGCCCGAAGACCGACGCGATGTCGGTCATCTGCTTGTCGTCGGGGGAGTGCACCCCCAACCACACGAAACCCTTGCCTGTGTCGCGGACGTGCGCCAGGGCCTGTGCGTAGGTGTAGGAATGGGGATCGCGACGTCCGTCGACGTAGACCGCGCAGTCGACGATGGGATCGGCGCTCACAAGTCTCGATAGTAGGCGATTGCTACGGTGTGGGCATGACTCGTGCGGTGATGCTGATCGCGGTGTTGTGCGCGATCCTCGGCGGGTGCGCGGCGCAGCCCGAGCCGGAACCGGTCCGGATCGGTGCGCCGGTCGACCCGCAGATGCAGATGGTCGCCGCGCTCTACCGGGGCGCGCTGCGGGCCCAGGGGATGACGGTGGCGCAACCGGTCGTCGTCGCCGGTGACCGGGCCCTGCTCGACGCGATGAGCGCCGATGACCTCGACCTCTTTCCGTCGACGGTGCAGGCGCTACTCGCGACGGTGCTCCCGCCCGGGAGTATCGCCGCGGAGACGGCCGCTTCGGCACCCACCGAGTTCGGTGACGGCGCCTACACGTTGTTGAGCCGCTCGCTGCCGACCGGGGTGGTCCTGGGCGACCCGCTCTCGCCGGGAGCGTCGGAGTCGGCGGGGCAACCGGTTCCGGTGTACCGCGCGGTGCGTTTCGGACGGACCGACGTCAAGGCGCTCAACAAGGTCGCCGGCGAACTCACACCCGCCGATCTGGCGGACATGACCCGTCGGTGGCAATCCGGGCAGGACCGCGTCGCACTGGTCGACGAGTGGCTAGGGCGCCACGGCTTCGTGTAGCCGCGCCGGCGGGGATTGCTTGGGGCGGGGCTACTTGCTCCAGCGCGCCGTGGCAAACCCGATCACCCGCGCGGCGATGGGTTGGTAACCCGATGCGACGAGCCGGACCCACAGGTCCAGCGCCTTCGCGTCGTTGCCGACGAGGACGCGCGCACGGTTCTTCTCTACGCCGCGGATGATGATGTCGGCCGCCTTGGCCGCATCCATGCGCAGGAAATACTTCTCGAACGCGTCGGTGAGCTTGCGCTCGTCGACGTCGCCGGACATCGTCGCGTTGCGGGCGATGGCCGTCTTGACCCCACCCGGGTGCACACAGGTGACTTTCACCGGGTGCTTGGCGACGATCATCTCCTGGTTGAGCGACTCGGTGAACCCGCGCACCGCGAACTTGGCCGAGTTGTAGGCCGACTGGCCCGGTTCGGACAGCAGGCCGAACAACGAGGATGTATTCACGATGTGACCATCGCCGGAGGCGATGATGTGCGGCAGGAAGGCCTTCGTGCCGTTCACCACGCCCCAGAAGTCGATGTCCATGACGCGGTCGATGTCCTTGAACTCCATGTGCTCGATCTCGCCGTGGTGGGCGATTCCGGCATTGTTGAAGACCGCGTTGACCCCGCCGAAATGATCGGCCACGGTCTGTGCGTACTCGAGTACCGCCTCGCGCTCGGCGACGTTGAGTAGCTGGCTGTGCACCTGAGCGCCGGTCGCCTTGACGAGGCGCTCGGTCTCGGCGAGACCATCAGGGTCGACGTCGCTGATGGCGATCTTGGCGCCGCGCTGGCCGAGTTTGACGGCCAGTTCCCGGCCCATCCCCGACGCCGCGCCGGTGACGACGACGACCTTGTTGCGGAAGTCCTTCATAGCTGACGATCCTTCGTTGGAGGGTTGCGCAGCTGGTTAGGAGACCGTCGGCACGTCGGCCTTGGGGCCGAATGCGGTGTCGATGATCTCTTGCTGCTCGACCGCATGGACCTTACTGGAACCCGACGAAGGCGCCGACATCGCACGCCGTGAGATCCGGCGCAGGCCGGTGAGGATGTCCGGCAGCATTTCCGGCAGCCACAGGCCCAGGAACGGCCAGGGACCCTGGTTGGCCGGCTCCTCCTGCACCCACACGAAGTCGTCGGCGTTCGGGTAGAGCTCCAGCGTCATCCGCAGGCGCCGATAGGGCACCGGGTAGAGCTGCTCGATCCGCACGATCGCGATGTCGTCGCGGCCGTCGGCCTCGCGGCGCGCGGCCAGTTCGTAGTAGAGCTTGCCGCTGACCAGGACCACGCGCCGGACCTTCGACCGGTCGGCCGAGGCATCGGCGAAGGCCGGGTCGTCGAGCACGGAGAGGAACTTCGAGTCGGTGAAGTCCGCGACCGGGCTGACCGCTGCCTTGTTGCGCAGCATCGACTTCGGCGTGAAGACGACGAGCGGCCGTTCGATGCCGTCATTGGCATGGCGGCGCAGCAGGTGGAAGTAGCTGGCCGGGGTCGACGGCAGCGCGACCGTCATCGAGCCCTCCGCGCACAGTTGAAGGAAGCGCTCGATGCGGCCCGACGTGTGGTCGGGGCCCTGGCCTTCGTGGCCGTGGGGGAGCAGCATGACGACACCGGAGGTTTGACCCCACTTGGCCTCGCCGGAGCTGATGAACTCGTCGACGATCGACTGGGCGCCGTTGACGAAGTCGCCGAACTGACCCTCCCACAGCACCAGCGCATCGGGGTCGCCGACGGAGTAGCCGTACTCGAAACCGACGACCGCGTACTCCGAGAGCGGTGAGTCATAGACCATGAACCGGCCCGCGTGGTCGGGGTCCTCGCCCGGGATGTGGTTGAGCGGGGTGTACTCCGACCCGTTGTCGCGGTCGATCAGCACCGAATGGCGCTGGGTGAACGTGCCGCGGCGGGAGTCCTGCCCGGACAGGCGGATCGTGCGGCCCTCGAGCACCAGCGTGCCGAAGGCCAACAACTCGGCGAATGCCCAGTCGATGCCGCCCTCACGCGACTCCTTCTGGCGGCGCTTGAGCACGGGCAGTACGCGGGGGTGTGGGGTGAATCCGTCGGGCAGCGTCATGAAGGCGTCGCCGATGCGGGCCAGTGTCTGCGCCGGCACGGCGGTCACCAACTTCGACGGCAGCGACTGCTCGGTCTCCACCGACGGACTCGGCTCGGGCGTGTACCGCTCGAGTTCCTTGACCTCGTTGAACACCCGCTCCAGCTGGCCCTGGTAGTCGCGCAGGGCGTCCTCGGCCTCCTTCGTCGAGATGTCGCCACGGCCGATGAGGTCTTCGGTGTAGGCCTTGCGCACACCGCGCTTCGTGTCGATCACGTCGTACATCGCCGGCTGGGTCATCGACGGGTCGTCGCCCTCGTTGTGACCGCGGCGGCGGTAGCAGACGAGGTCGATGACGACGTCGCGGTGATAGGTCTCGCGATAGTCGACGGCGAGCTTGGCCGCCCACACGCACGCCTCCGGGTCGTCGCCGTTGACGTGGAAGATCGGCGCACCGATCATCTTCGCGACGTCGGTGCAGTACTCCG